>JAZGIX010000103.1:0-5145 GCA_036482315.1 Acidimicrobiia bacterium
GAGACCGTCGGAAAAGGAGTCCTGGTAGGCCTCGCCTTCGAGGTCTTCCAAATTCGTGCGATTCATTTCGATCTCCAGTGATACAAATTACTTTGCTTCACAAACCATATCAGGCGATCGACGAGAAATCAAGGGGATCCGGTGAAGAGCACGCCACCTCCTCCGGCGCACCCGGGCTGCATCCATTCCGGGAAGGGCGGCGCGATCCATAGAATCGGAGCAGCCGTCTAGACATCACGCAACGGGGGTGGGTCCATGGGCACGACGACCTTGATACTTGGCGGGGGATGGGGAGGGTTGACCGCCGCCCATCACCTGCGAGGCCTGGTCTCCTCCGAACATCGGATCGTGGTGGTCGAGAGGAGTGAGAAGTTCTCTCTCGGGGTGTCCAACTTGGGTCTGATGACCGGCAAGCGGGATTCGGTGGAGCAGATCCAACGGGACATGGGGAAGATGAGGCGCCCGGGGATCGAGTGGGTTCACTCCGAGGTTCACGGACTGGATCCAGAGGCTCGAACGGTGGAGACAGCCTCCGGAACCTTGACGGGTGATTACATCGTGTTGGCCCTGGGCGCCGAACTTGCACCCGAGTCGATGCCTGGCTTCGCGGAGGCTGCCCACAACCTGTATGAGGCCGAAGGTTCGGTCGCTATTCAAGATCAGCTCAAGGGCTTCGAAGCCGGCAAGATCGCGGTCTTGGTCGCGGGAACTCCCTTCCGCTGCCCGGCCGCCCCATACGAAGCGGCGTTGCTGGTCGAAGCATGGGCGAGAGAGCATGGCATCCGCGACCTGGTAGATATCGACCTCTACACACCTGAATCAATCCCCATGGCGGTGGCAGGACCAGCGGTCGGCGAGGGACTCACCGCATTCTTGGACGAGCGAGCGATCGGCAGGCATTTCGACAAGCAGGTGACACGAATCGACCCGACATCTCACACGCTGTGGTTTGGAGACGCCGAAGTGTCGTTCGACCTCCTCATCGGGATACCGCCGCACCGCGCCCCGGGCGCACTGGCGGATGCGGGACTGACCGACGCAAGCGGCTACGTGCCGGTTCACCCGCAGACCCTTGAGATCTTGTCGGACCCGGACACCCTCGCCGTGCATTACCCGGGCGTATTTGCGATCGGTGATGTCGCAGCCATCAGGTTGCTGAACTCGATGCTGCTCCCCAAGGCGGGGATCTTCGCTGAGGGCGAGGCCCAGGTAGTCGCCGCGACCATCGCCGCCGACATCAACGATGAGCCCAGGCCCGGCGTCTATGACGGCAACGGCTTCTGTTACGTCGAGGTGGGCGATGGGTCGGCGGCATACGGTGCCGGGGACTTCTACGCGTATCCAGGCCCGCGAGTGATATTGGAGGAGCCGTCGAAGCAGGCACAACGGGCCAAGGAGGAGTACGAAGACCTCCTCGACCTGTGGTTTGAGGCCTGAGGAGACAGCCGGGTCAGACCGGACTTGGATTTGCGTTCCGGCCGACCGCTACCCCGTAGAGCTGCAGCCCGAGAATCGACTCCCCCACAATGCGGAACTACGTCAGTAGATTCCGAGGCTCATGGGCAGAATCGTCTCGGTCAACGTTGGCGAACAGCAAGCCATCGAGTTCCGAGGGCATGTTGTGATGACCGGGATCTACAAGTCCCCCGTCGAGGGCTCAGTGCGGATTGCAGGCGTCAACCTCGTAGGTGATGACCAGGCTGACCGTCGGGTCCACGGCGGAGTTCACAAGGCGGTCTACGCGTACTCTTCGGAGGACTACGGGTGGTGGAGTGAACAACTCGACCGCCCACTCACTCCGGGCTCCTTCGGCGAGAACCTCACCACAGAAGACGTTGAAATCGGCGCGGCGGTAATCGGCCAGCGCTGGCGTACCGGCGATGTTGTCCTCGAGGTCAGCGAGCCCCGCATGCCCTGCTACAAACTTGGCATCCGAATGGACGATCCGGCGTTCCCCGGCCTGTTCTCGGCCGCCGGTCGACCTGGAACCTATCTGCGGATCATCGAGGAAGGCTCGCTCGCGGCTGGCGACCGCATCGAGATCGGGCCACCTCCCGAACACGGGCTCACCGTTGCCGACATCGCCCGCATCTACGACCGCGAGCACCGGGAAGCAAGGCGGCTCCTCGAAGTGCCCGAACTCTCTGACCCGTGGAAGCGCTGGGCACGACGGATCACCGAGACCTGAGCCGACCGATCTGGCCCCGGCATCCCAAGTCGGTCGCAGCCGAGACCGGTACCCTCTTCAGCATGCCTCGGGGACCCGACAACGCAGACCCCCTCGAGTCCGCACTCGCCGGCAGTCTCGCCGATGCGTTGCAAGGTTGGGACGAACTCCAAGGCGATACGCCTGCTCTCCTCTATCACTACACGGACGTAACGGGACTCATAGGGATTTGCGCATCGCGATCTCTGCGAGCCACCAACCTGCGCTTCATGAACGACGCCAAGGAACTGTCTCACGCATGGAGACTGATGCGCCGCGTCCTTGCCGAAGCCAAGGAGCAGGCCACGCTATCGGCCCAACACGACCTGATCGATGAAATCGAAAGAGTGACCTCAACCGAGTGGGCCGGCTACCCCGACTTCTACTCCGTGTCATTCACCGCAAACGGCGATCTGCTGAGCCAGTGGCGCGGCTACGGGTCTTCTGGCGGCGGATATGCAATCGGATTCGACCCAGGGGGCCTGGTTCAACCACCGTCGCCCTACCCGCAGCCCAAGAGATTCCTACATCGAGTGATCTACGACGAAGACGTCCAATTCCGCTTTCTCCGAATGGCAGCCGATGCGATGCTGGCACTGTTCGCCACCGTCGATCCGGCTGACCCGAACGTGACCCAGTCGCGGGCGCGTGTGTTCTCTGCGATGGGCGAGCTCGTCGGGTTCGCCTTCGGATTCAAAGATCCGGCGTGGGCCGAGGAGCAGGAGTGGCGCGCGGTGCACGTGCGTCCGAGCAATGAGCTGGCAGGTGTCGAGTTCCGACCCGACAAAGGTGTGGCGTTGCCCTACATCTCGTTGGCGATGGGGACCGACCCCGAAGGCCGCTTGCCCATACGACACATCGTCCAGGGCCCGAGAGTCAACAGCGACATAGCGACCAGATCGCTCGAACTACTGCTGACCGCCAACGGGTACTTCGATGTCGACATCACCGTGTCGTCGGTGCCGCTACGGCCTTAGTTCTATCACGTCCGATGACCAGACATGCCGCCGGTGGCCGGGCGTCGGGTCGAGATGCCGCTCCCTCACTCGATTCGTGCCCCCTCCTGGTCAATCGCCAACTCCAGAACCGAACCTGCACCTTCTAGTGCATCCTCCAATGCAGCCGTCACCGGGTCGATCGAGTCCTCCACCACGAACCCGAGCACAGACGGACCGGCGCCACTCCATGACGCATACGCCGCCCCGGCATCGAGCGCAGCCGCGATCAGTCGTGCCGGCGTCTCGGTGATAGATCGACGCGGCGCCTCATGCATTTCGTCCCCCAGAGCCGCCAACAGCGACACCGAATCTGCCGTCCGTAATCCCTCGATCAGCATCGCCAGCCGAGCCGCCGACCGAACCGCAACCTGACGCGACACCTCGGCCGGAAGCACAGCCCTCGCTTCGGCGGTGGAGAGCACCTCGTCGGGAACCGCCACCACCACCTGCAGCGACGGATGGACCGCGAGTCGGTTGACACTGCCGTCGGCGCCGACTGCGACCAGCCCGCCGAACACCGCCGCTGCGACGTTGTCGGGATGACCTTCGACCGCGGCCGCCACTTCGAACAGGTCGTCACGGTCCGCTTCTCCACTGATCGCGGCCGCAGTCGCCACGAGTACGGCAGCGCTCGACCCGAGTCCGCGGCCCACCGGGATTTCGGAGTCGATCCTCACCGAATGCGGCCCTGCATCCCCGGCGACGGATCTCACCATTTCGACTGTGGCCTGGGACGCAGGCTCATCACCGCTGAGCACAGACCATTCGTCGGCCGACTCGGCGCTCACCGTGCAACGTAGGTTGAGCGCCAGAGCGAGAACGTCGAAGCCGGGCCCGAGATTCGCCGACGAAGCGGGGGCCGACGCGGTGGTCACGGTCCGGGACCCACTTCAACAAAGATCCGGGTGGCCTCCGGGACGAATTCACGGATCTTCGCCTCGATCAAAACCACGATCTCCTCGACCTGGCGGCCGCTCAAGGCTCCGTCCACCACAACATCCATGTTGACCAGTATCTCGTCCGGACCCAGGTGCATGGTGAGCAACCGGTCAACCGTCTCCACCTCAGGAATCGACAAGGTGGCGGAACGGATGTCCGAACGAGTGCGTCTGCTTGCTCCCTCACCAACCAGCAGACCCTTCGTCTCGATGGCCAGGATCCACGCAGTGAGGGCCAGAAGCACGCCGATGACCATCGAGGCGACACCGTCCCACATGCCATTGCCGGTCACATCGCCGATCAGAAGGCCGGCCACCGCGACCATGATGCCGACAACCGCCACAGAGTCCTCGAACAGCACAACGATCAGCGCAGGATCCTTCGAATCTCGGATCGCCAGCCAAACCTTGCGACCTCCGCGCCGGCGGTTGAATTCGCGAACAGCCGGAATGAATGCGATGAAGATCTCGAAGGAGGCGGCGATGCCGAGCACGACGAGGTTGAAGATCAAGCCGCTTTCGAGATGCTCTGGATTCCTGACCCGGTCGAGACCCTGCATGAAGGCCACCACGCTGCCGCCGACGAACAGAACTACGGCAACCATGAAGGCCCAGAAGTAGAGCTCCTTCCCCCGACCAAAGGGGAACTGGACGGAAGGCTTGAACTTGCTGGCTGCAGTGCCCCGAAGCAGGAACAGCTGATTGCCGGAGTCGGCGACCGAGTGGAACGCCTCAGCAAGCATCGCCGCGCTCCCACTGATCCCGGCTGCGATGAACTTGAAGACGGCGATCAGCGCATTGGCCGTAAGAGCCAACAGGATGAGGACGCGAGAGTCACCGGTGGACATGGACGCTGGAGTCTAAGGAGAGCGGTTGGCAGGTGGGTGCTGCGATAGCAGACTTCAGACCTCAGACTTCAGACGTGGCGATGAGTTCCTGCGCTCCAGTGATACGCAAGGCAAGAGTTCCCCCCCTCCAATCGGCTCCGCCGATTGACTCCCCC
>JAZGIX010000104.1:0-4217 GCA_036482315.1 Acidimicrobiia bacterium
ACTGGTTACTGCTTGTTGCCAACCGTCACACGGGACCGGGCCTTCTGCCCCCTACCGGGAAGGCGTCCGGTGGGCGACGCTGGTGGCTCGCGATCACTGGAGGGGTGCCCATGCCCTCGGAGCGTCCGGTCGTCACCGTTGACGGCAACGAAGCTGCTGCCCACGTCGCTCATCGACTGAGCGAAGTCATCTCTATCTATCCGATCACGCCGGCGTCCCCCATGGGGGAGTTGGCCGATGCGTGGTCGGCCAACGGGTCCCCCAATGTGTGGGGCGTGGTCCCGACCGTTATCGAGATGCAGAGCGAAGCCGGTGCCGCCGGGACGGTTCATGGAGCCATTCAGGGTGGGGCGCTCACCACCACCTTCACCGCCTCGCAGGGTCTTCTGCTCATGCTTCCGAACATGTTCAAGATCGCCGGTGAACTCACCCCGGGTGTGATTCACGTGGCGGCGCGGACGGTCGCGACCCATGCTCTTTCCATCTTCGGCGATCACAGCGACGTGATGGCTGCCCGGACCACGGGTTTTGCGATGCTGGCCTCTGCTTCGGTGCAGGAAGCTCAAGACATGGCGGCCGTTGCTCATGCGGCGACCTTGACCTCCCGGATACCGTTCCTCCACTTCTTCGATGGGTTCCGCACCTCTCACGAGATCGCCAAGATCGAGCAACTCACCGACGAAGATCTGCTCTCGATGGTCAGCGCCGAAGCGATCGCTTCGCACCGAGAGCGTGCGCTCGATCCGGAGGACCCGGTGATCAGAGGCACCGCCCAGAATCCCGATGTGTTCTTCCAGGCGCGTGAGGGCTCCAATCCGTACTACGCGGCGGTATCGGGACTCGTCACGGCGGCGATGGATTCGCTCGCAGGACTGACCGGACGCCGGTATCACGTGTTCGATTACGTGGGAGATCCAAAGGCCGAGCGGGTGCTGGTGCTGATGGGCTCGGGTGTAGGTGCCGCCACTGAGGCAGTCGAGAAGCTCGCCGCCTCCGGCGAGAAGGTCGGCATGGTGATCGTCCGGCTCTATCGACCTTTCGATGTTGCCGCCTTTCTCGATGTTCTTCCGCCGTCGACCACGTCGATCGCGGTCCTCGATCGGACGAAGGAGCCGGGGGCCACCGGCGAGCCGCTGTTCCAGGATGTCGTCACCGCGCTCGTCGACGCGGATCGCGACATGCCGAAGGTGATCGGGGGGCGATACGGCCTCTCGTCCAAGGAGTTCACACCGGCCGACACCAAGGCGGTGCTCGACGAGTTGTCGGCGGTTGAGCCCAAGAAGCGGTTCACGGTCGGGATCAACGACGATGTGACCGGGCTGTCACTCGACGTGGATCGCTCCTTTCGGGCCGAGCCCGATGAGGTGCTGCGTGCGCTGTTCTTCGGGCTCGGTAGCGACGGAACGGTCGGTGCCAACAAGAACACGGTCAAGATCATCGGCGAGCACACCGAGCAGTACGGCCAGGGCTACTTCGTGTACGACTCGAAGAAGTCCGGTTCTACGACGGTCTCGCATCTTCGCTTCTCCGACCGTCCGATCACCTCGACCTATCTGGTTGAGGAAGCAGCCTTCATCGGCTGTCATCACTTCGGACTCCTCGAGAGGATGGATGTCCTCGGACGGGCGGCACATGGAGCAACGATGCTTCTCAACAGCCCGTACGGACCAGACGAGGTGTGGCCGCACATACCCATCGAGGTCCAGCAGCAGATCATCGACAAGGGACTCCGCCTCTTCGTGGTGGATGCGGACTCCGTGGCCGTCGCAGCCGGCATGGGCAGGAGGGTCAACACGGTTCTGCAGACTTGCTTCTTCGCGCTGTCGGGAATCCTTCCCGAATCCGAAGCGATCGAGGCAATCAAGGCGGCAGTCCGTAAGACCTACGGGAAACGCGGCGAAGTCGTCCTGCGGCGCAACTTCGAGGCAATCGACGGTGCCGTCGCCGGTCTGGCAGAGGTCGTGGTTCCGGCCGAAGCGAGCAGCGACAAGAGGATGCGCCCGCCGGTGCCGGTGGGGGCACCAGTCTTCGTAGCAGAGGTGACGGCGCCAATCATCGCCGGCCTGGGTGACACACTGCCGGTGAGTGCGCTCCCGGTGGATGGAACATTCCCGACGGCCACATCCCAGTTCGAGAAGCGGTCTATTGCTCCCGAGATCCCGATTTGGGATCCGTCGATCTGCATCGACTGTGCCCGATGTGCTCTGGTCTGTCCGCACGCGGCGATCCGAATCAAATACGTGACCGAAGAGGATCTGACCGGTGCGCCCGAGTCGGTAGAGAGTTGTGCGACCCGCGGCAAGGACTTTCCCGACCATCGGCTCATCGTCCAGGTCGCCCCAGACGATTGCACCGGTTGCGGTGTCTGCGTCGACGTCTGCCCCGCCAAGAGCAAGGAGCAGGTCAAGCACAAGTCCATCAACATGGAGCCACAGCACGAGCACCTCGACCTCGAGAGGGAGCGCTTCGAATACTTCCTCACTCTCCCCGAGGTGGATCGGCGCGAGGTGTCCATCGGGACCCTCAAGGGGTCGCAGGCGCTGCGTCCCCTCTTCGAGTTCTCGGGAGCGTGCTCCGGGTGTGGCGAGACGCCGTACGTCAAGCTGGTCAGCCAGATGTTTGGCGACCGGCTGATAGTGGCTAATGCCACCGGCTGCTCGTCCATCTTCGGCGGCAACCTCCCCACGACACCTTGGGCGGTGGATGACAGCGGACGAGGGCCGGCGTGGGCAAACTCACTGTTCGAAGACAATGCCGAGTTCGGGCTGGGACTTCGTCTTGCGGCCGATCAGCGCTTTGAAGCGGCGCGAGTTGCGCTGGCGCGGCTGGGTGGGGTTCTCGGTGATGTACTCGTCGATGGGCTGCTCACAGCCGTCCAGGATTCTGAGGCCGGTCTGTCCGATCAGCGGACCCGAGTCGCCGCCGCCCGCGAGCGACTCGAGGCCGACGCTTCGCCGGAGGCAAAGGCGACCCTGCCGCTGCTGGATGCTCTGATCCGTAAGAGCGTCTGGATCATGGGTGGTGACGGTTGGGCGTACGACATCGGATTCGGCGGCCTCGACCATGTGCTCGCCAGTGGTCGGGACGTGAACGTCCTCGTTCTCGACACCGAGGTCTATTCGAACACCGGTGGCCAGGCCTCCAAGGCAACACCGCGGGGAGCGGTCGCCAAGTTTGCCGCGTCGGGCAAATCGACCGGAAAGAAAGACCTGGGGATGATCGCCATGGCGTACGGCAACGTCTATGTCGCTCAGATAGCCATGGGGGCCAACATGACTCAGACCGTCAAGGCATTCGACGAGGCAGAGTCCTATCCGGGTCCATCGTTGATCATCGCCTACAGCCCGTGCATCGCTCACGGCATCGAGATGTCGGAGATGATGACGCACCAGAAGGAGGCGACCTCGTCGGGGTACTGGGAGCTCTACCGGTTCGACCCGAGGCTGGCCGCATCTGAGGAGCATCCCTTCAAGCTCGATAGCCGACCGCCGTCGATGACATACGAGGACTTTGCGATGAAAGAAGCCAGGTTCGCCATGCTCGTACGTTCCCATCCGGACCGGGCCGCCGAACTCATGGCGGCGGCGCAGGAGGACATAGATGAACGTCGTCGGTACTACGAACAGCTAGCCGGGCTCGAACGGGGCCTGCCGGGAGAGGAGGTCACACTGTGAGCCCGGATCTGACAACGGTCTTCCTGGGGTTGGAATTGGCAAACCCCCTTGTTGTGGCGGCATCGCCATTGGGACGGGACATCGAGCGGCTCATTCGACTCGAGGAGGCGGGTGCAGCTGCTGTGGTGCTTCCCTCCCTGTTCGAGGAGCAGATCGATCATGAGTCCTATCAGGCCCATGCGGTCATGGAGCACGGGGCCGATTCGTTCGCTGAGGCCCTGTCGTATCTCCCCGAGATGACCTCGTACAACACGGGTCCAGAGAAGTACTTGAAGCTGGTTCGCCTCGCTCGGCGAGAACTGTCCGTACCGGTGATCGCGTCTCTGAACGGCGCCTCGCCGGGCGGGTGGACCAGATATGCGGCCCAGATGGCCGACGCCGGCGCTTCGGCGATCGAATTGAACGTGTACTTCATCGCAGCCGACATCGACGAGACCTCCGAGCACGTCGAGCACAGATATCTAGAGATTGTCGAGGACGTCAAGAAGGCGATCGATGTGCCGCTGGCCGTGAAGGTCGGGCCGTTCTTCTCATCCACGGCCA
>JAZGIX010000105.1:0-6004 GCA_036482315.1 Acidimicrobiia bacterium
CTGCAGCGTTCTGGGCCGTGGGTGGCATACTCGGCGGAACGAGGGAAGCCGATGAATCCGACCACACCCGACGACCTGTTCGAACTCATCGACCGCTACGTCGCCGCTGCCGCTGTGGGGGCGGCTATGGAGCATGGGCTCTTTTGGCTGCTCGCCGAGAAACCGCGGGGTGTCGTGGACGTGGCCACAACGCTAGGTATTCCGGAGGACCGCTGCCGCCCGTGGTTGCAGCTCATCGCCGAGCTCGGCTTTCTGGATCATGTCTCAGAGGGATACGTCGCATCGCTCAACGCGCGAGTCGCCATCCTGGATTCGTACAGCCGGGAAACCTGGTCCTTTCTCGCCAGAGAGGCTCGGGAACGGTTCCCGGCGGTCAGGGATCTGGCCGTGCAGCTCCGCGAGCCCGGTACACCATGGGAAGCGCAGCAACTCACCGCGCCTGACTACTTCACCCGGCTACAGGAGAAGCCCGGGCGTGCCCGTGAGTTCACGCGCATGCTCTATGAGATCCACGTTCCTCTAGCCGAGGAATTGGCTGCATCGCTGCCCATGGACGGGGTGGAGCGCTTGCTGGACGTAGGTGGTGGCTCCGGCGTCATGTCGTTTGCGCTTCTCCGTCGCTCGCCAGGGCTCGAAGCCGTGGTCCTGGACATCGCCAATGTCTGTGATGCCGGTCGGGAAATCGCCGCCGAGAACTCCTTGCAGGATCGGATCGAGTATCAGGTCTGCGACTTCGTCATCGATGAGCTGCCGGCCGGCTTCGACATGGTCCTGTACTGCGACGTTGGCAGACACGACGAAGCGCTGTTCCGCAAGCTCCACTCGGCCCTGAGCCCCGGTGGTGTGCTGGTGATCGTGAATAAGTTCGGTGCTGAGACGGGGCTGGCCCATCCCTCTCGAGCCCACTGGGCGTTGCTGGCCTCGCTATCGGGCCCCGCTCCACAAAGGCTCTGCGTGGAGGATGTTCAGGACATGCTGAGGACGGCGGGATTCGAGAAGCCGTCCGCAACAGAGCTGCCGAATGTGGCTTCACGCTGGTCCAATGGCTGGACACGGATCCTGGCTCGCGCCTGACACGCGGTTCCCGTCACCCGATTGTGAACTCGAATCGGACAGCAGGTGTGGCGAAGTCTTGACAGGGGGTCCCGAGACGCTCCTGATGTCGCCAGAGACGAAGAAGACCTTCATCACACGACGAGTGATGTGCCTCGGCGGGCGAACCGCACAACCAAACTGCATTCTGACCCCAAGGTGTGATCGAGTCGGTGGGGTAGGTCTGCTGGTACCACTGGCTGGAGTGCTCGGCTGCCGACGAGCAGGGAGGGGGGTCTTCAGTTCCTTCTCAGCCGCGAGCGCAACGACAACTTGCTTTCGATGGACAAGGAAACTCGTGTTGCCAGTCCCGTGGTCAGGGCGATCGTCACCAGAGCGTAGGAGACCAGGCTCAACGGCCTCAGCAGGATTCCGATGAGCCTGGATACGAGTTCGCCTACGACGATTTCCATACGAGATCAGGCCGGCGTGAAGATTGGGCGAGACCCATCGCGGCGGACGGTCACGTGACCGGATGACTGGAGTGCCAACAGAGTCGCTTCAACGCGGGTTGGGGTGAGAAAGGATCCATGACCGAGGCGCAGCCCCAGCTCGTCGAGGACACGGAAGGCGTCGGCTCCTTCGCTGCGAGCCAAGATGTCGAGGACCTCTTGCTTGAGCTCAGCCACGTCGACCCTGCCGAGGAAGTGGGCCGCCAAACGGCGGGACAGCCCACCCCAACCCAAGACGAGACGGGCCCCGACGAGGAGGAAGATGATGCTGATCGGGATGAAGATGAGCGACTCGGCGAAGGTGTCGATGGTCCAGGAGCCGATTTGGGTGTCCACCCCTGCGGCGACCACGATCGGCTGAGCGAACCCGCCGAGGATGGCGCCGATGAGCGCAGTGATGAAGGCGAAGTCGAGCACCGCCATCGGCAGTCGGAGCATTAGAAACGCAACCTCTGCCCACGTCCGCGGGGCGGTCGTCAGGCTCCGAAGGCGTGCCCAGAAGACACCGCCCGGCTCGGGACGTGCCAAGCGCCGCCGGGGTAGTGGAGCGTCGAGCCAGGACCGTGCCAAACGGCGTTCTATCGTCGCCAGAGCACGGGCCACGAGGAAGGTGGCAACAAGAACCGGGACGCCAACGATCGTGACAAGCAGCCCGAGTCCGAGGGAGAAGCCGGTCACCAATATCGTGAATTCGAAGATTCCGAGTCCTAGCCCCAGCAGGAGATAGGCGGCGACCCGGTAGGTCCGTGCCTCGGTATACGGGCCGAGCAGCCAAGTCATTCCTGCTCGCCTCCCTGCCGCATCGCTCGCTGCACCATGATCTCCTCCGCGTCTTGAACCACAAAGGCGTAGACCGCGTGGGCTGCGATCGGGATCCCCCAACCAAATAGCGGGAAGATGAACCACGGATATGACTCAGAGCCCAGCGCCCACACCACGAACAGGAATACCTGAAGCGTTGCGAACACTGCCAAATGCAGCCAGAACCACTGTCGCCGGGCGATCCGCCTGGCCTCCCGTTCACGCAATGCCAACTCGCCAAACTCATCCATCGTTTTCTCCTTCGTTCAATATCTGGTCGATCTCATTGCTTGCTCGCTTCAGGATCGATTCGATCTCTCGTCTCTGGTCGACTCCAGTAAGACGCCGTCGCAACCCGCTCTCGGAGGCAAAGGAGTCGAGCACCGAGCCGACGGTGACGCGCTCCTCGCCGCTCTCCGCTCGGGCATTGAGAGACGCCCAACGCCCGGCCACTGCAGAAGTCCGAGCTTCAAGGCGACCGTCCGGCGTCAGCGAGTACAGCCTCGTCCCGTCTTGCTCGACCGTCTCGACATAGCCTTGCTCGACGAGGGCCAGGAGCGCCGGGTAGATCGCACCGGGACTCGGCTTCCAGCCGCCACCGACACGGTTCTTGAGCTCACCCATGATTGCGTAGCCGTGGGCCGTGTCGACTGACTCGAGGACCACGAGAATCGCTTGCTTCAGTTCGCCTCGTCTAAAGATTCGTCCCATAACGTAAGTTACGATATCTCAAAACGTAACTTACGTCAAGATGGAGAACTTCTCCCCTCCCCGAGGGAACACGGTCAATGCGAGCCGCAGGGATTTCGAGGCGCAGCCGGCGCCCTTTGACAGAGGTGAGTTGTGGCCTTCTCACCTACTCAATAGGAGGCTGAAGGAGATGACTGGGCTGGTCAAGTTTCGACAGGGGTGCTGAGGCGGTCCTGACGTAACCAGTCCGCCAGGTCCCGCTCGCGGCGGGCGAACGACGCTGATAGCGTTGCCAGCCTCATGGCAGCAGTCGAGATTCGGGAGATGCGACTCGACAAGGCCTTGGCGGCGGCAGCAGCCGGGGTGCTGGGCACCGCCATGGTGGACAACCCGATCCACGTCGCGGTGTTCCAGGGAGCCGGACTGGAGCAACGGGACCACCTCACCACCATGTTCACCGCCAAACTGATCGACCTGCCCGGCGAGATGTTCCTCGCCGAACAGGAAGGGGCGCTGGTCGGCGTGCTCCGCTCCTACCCCTGTGGAGCCGCGTCCCGCGATTCTGAAGACGATCAACCCGAACCCGACAAGCGAGTGCGGCACTGGTTCGAGGTGTGGGACCGTCACGATCCCGAGGAGGCGCATCGCCACCTGGGCCCGGTGGGGGTGCTACCTCCCTCACAGGGCGAGGGCATCGGAAGCCGGCTGATGGACCGTTTCTGCGCCTCGGTGGATGCGATCGGAGAGCCCGCCTACTTGGAGACCGACAAGCCCGAAAACGTCCGCTTCTACCAGCGCCATGGCTTCGAGGTGATCGCCGAAGAGGAGATCTATGGGGTCGTCAACTCCTTCATGTGGCGCTCGGCGGATAGCAGTTGACGATCAACGACGCGCAACCCTCGCTTCGGGCAAGCCCACCGTTGGGTGGGCGAGTGCTAACTCACTTGTGGTGCGATGGTGAGTTCAAAGGGAACTCCCAGGGCCGGATGATTCTGATAGGGGTCCCGAGGGGTCCTCTGACCCCGCATCGCCCTGAGCAGCTCCGACAATCACGTAGGTCGATTCTGAGGCACGGCACCAGCCCGGGGATGCAAGTGACGTATGGCTCTGGCCCTAAGCCGCTTGGGTTATCACGGTGGAGATGGTCGCGTCTTGGGAGAGATATCGGATGCGCGGAATGAAACATCATCGTGTCGTTGTGTCGGAGCGAGGTGGACCGGACGTGTTGCAGGTGGTGGAAGAGGATCTTCCCGAACCCGGGGCCGGCGAGGTTCGGGTGAGGGTCCTGACCGCCGGGGTCTCCGCACTCGATCTCATGCTCCGTTCGCGTTCATTCCCCGGGTTTCCGCGTTTGCCGTTCACCCCGGGTGCGGACATCGTTGGTGTGGTGGACGAGCTGGGGGACGGGGTATCGACCGTAGACCCGGGGCAGCGGGTTGCCGCTCTTCTCGGCGTTAGCAGTGGCGGCTATGCGGAGTTCATCTGCCTGCCCGCCACCGAAGCGGTGCCCGTCCCCTCGGACTTGGATCCTGTCGAGGCCGTCTGTGTGGTGGCCAACTACCTCACCGCGTACTCGATGATCCACCGGGCCGCCCAGGTGAGGAGCGGAGAGCGCGTTCTTGTCCACGGTGCAGCGGGAGGCGTGGGGACTGCCCTGCTCCAGCTCGGCAAGCTGGCCGGGCTTGAGATGTACGGCACTGCCTCCAAGCACAACCACGAGCTCGTGTCCTCGCTCGGAGCCACGCCGATCGACTACCGCACCGAGGACTTCGTCAAACGTATTCGCAGTCTCACCGGTGACGGGGTGGATGCGGTGTTCGACCCCATCGGCGGCGCCCGGCAACTCCGGCGTTCGTACCGGGTCCTGCGCAAGGGCGGACGGTTGGTGTGGTTCGGCGTCGCCGCCTCAAAGGAGAAGGGGGTGCGAGTCATTCCCCTCAGCCTGCTGACGCAATTCCTGCTCAAACTCATCCCGGACGGCAAGAAGGCACCCATGGCCCCGAATGCCTCGAAGCCCAACGCCTGGTACCGCAACACGCTCAAAGAGCTCCTCGATTCTCTGGCGACTGGGAGAATCAAACCGGTCGTGGCAGAACGGATCCCACTGGTCGAGGCGGCTCGGGCGCACGAGCTGCTCGAACGCGGCGGACACGCCGGCAAGGTGGTTCTCGTTGCCAACACAGGAGATGCGTGAGCCCTGGGCGACTGCTACCGCACTTATGGTGCGATGGTGAGTTCAAAGGGACATCCCAGGACCGGATAATTTTGAAAGGGGTGCTCAGGAGCCTTTGTTGATACTTCGCCAAGGGATTCAGCGGTCAGGGGTCTGTGCTCAGATAAGGCCGATGTCGGCATCGGCCGTTAGGAACGCGATATCGTCGCGTCAGGTAGGTCCGCCGCAAAGGAAACTCCTATGAATGACTCGGTTGGTCCCGCACGATTTCGTCCGAAGCCTCAGGCAACTCCTACGACCTGATCGGGAGCATCAACGTCGATTTCCAGACGAGCAGAGTGCGCTACGACATCGTGGCCACCAGCGACGCCTTCGAGGAACCGCAATCGTGTAGGCAGTAGCGAATCGCCGTATCACAGCACCCTCAAACTGCATCCGGGTGAAGGTCCGACTGTCTGGGCGACTGCTACCTCACCTGGGGCCGATCGTGAGCTCAAACGAGACTCCCAGAGCGGTCAACTCTTGACAGGGGCCCCGAGGGCCCTCTGACCTCGCCGGGCCATCAGATCACTCCGGTGGGACCCGCTCGTAGGCGTAGATCCGTTCGAAGGCGTATATCCACAGGGTGTCGTAGTCGCGGATCTCGAAGCCGAAGGTGCCGTCAGAACCGTCGGCTATCGGGAGGTGAACTCCGCTCACCGTCGGCCCCTCCTCGAACACGCAGTCGTTGATAAGTGCCTCGCCTTCGGCGGGGTCGGTCACGGTGATCGTCCCGCTCACATCGCCCGGGCCGGGC
>JAZGIX010000106.1:0-4967 GCA_036482315.1 Acidimicrobiia bacterium
AGCCCAGAGCCTCTCCGCAGCGTCCGACATTTCCCGCCGCGCAGCAGGACTGGCTGCGTCGCTGTAGACAATGAAGTTCTCGCTTTCGATGGGACGCCCGTCGTGTGGCCACCGTTCGTGCACGTACCACGAACCGTTGTCAACCATCTCAACGGATGAGGCTTCGTCATCATTCATCGATGATCCAGGCGAAGAGGAAGCGCTGCTCATCTCGCCCTCACCACACGCTGAGAGCATCCCGGCTATACAGAGCGCAAGAAGAAACCGGTGCATTGACAAGCGAGCCACCTACCCATTCGTAACTCTCGGCAGCATTGTGACAGCCGGATCGAGCGCTCGGGTAGCGCTGCAAGAGACAGCACCCCACCATCCCCCAGCGTCATCTCACCTGACGGCCCCGGAAGCTCTGCGTCCCTGCAGAACCAACCTCCTAAGCAAGCACGATCAGGGTCACCCCGATCGCGCCCAGGGCGAGACCCCCGATTTGCACCCGACCTATGCGCTCTTGGAGAACGAACCGAGCAAGGCTGATCGTCGATGCCGGGTACATGGCCATGATCACCGCGACCAGGGACAGCAGTTCCTGACGAATCGCCACTAGAAACATGATGTTGGCGATCATGTCCAGGCTCCCGGCGCCAATCGACAGACCTCGCGCCTCGGTCGGGATGATCGGCTTCCGCAACGCCAGCACTACCAGGAACAAGATCAGCACCGAGGCCCCCCGCGATCCGACGAGGGGCCACAGACCTGAGGCGTCGGACGTGCGAGAGATGAACACTCCAAAAAGACCGAACGCAACCCCGGCGACCCCTCCGTAGGTGACGGCGCGCCAACCTCCCACGAGGTCGCTCGACTCTTCACCGGAGGGAAGAGCGATAAGCACGATCGCCACCAGGGCGAGCACCACTCCTACCCAGGCCAGAGACCCCGGTCGTTCGCCGTCCCAGATGCCGAACAAGACCGGTGTCGCCGTACCCATGACCGCGGCCACCGGGGCGGTCACTCCGATGCGTGTCGTGGCGAGGGCGTGATAGAAGAGGACCAGGCCGACCGAACCGGCAATGCCGGCAGCTGCCCCCCAGGCGAAGTCGGAAGCACCCGGAACCGCGGCAAGGAACGGAGCAACGACAAGAACCCCGCTGCCGGCCACCAGTTGGGAGAGGAGCACGACCGACACCACAGGCGACCGCCGGCTCGCCAGTCCCCCGAAGAAGTCGGCGACACCGAAGGTGAGCGAGGAAAGGCCCGCGAGAAGGAAAGGCATGGGACGGCGAGGCTAACCACGCACACAACGTCGCCGTCGCGACCAGAATGGGGGCGACGCACCCCGGGAGACACCACTGACCGAATCCGTCACCCCCAACCCTCTCGTCGATCCGACCATTCTGTGGACGAGAGGCGAGCACTGCCGGGATCTGGCCAGCATCCTTTCGCCCGATGCCAGACATGTCGAAGGCGACCTGACGCAGGCCTGCATCGAGGCCCGGGCCGATCTGCTGGTGACTGCCAGAGCTTCGTCCTTCGGCCTGGTCAGTACGGCTGTACCGCTGGAGATCGAACCGGACCGTCGGATTCCGGCGGTGGTCGGCGCCGTCGGAACCGGACCACATTCGCCACTGGTCGCCGGCCTGACGGGTCTCATTGCATCCGGTCTCGGGGCGGACGCCGTTCTGGTCACCGTGTCCCGGTCGGACGCTGAGGACGATCGGGCATTGGCGACGCTCGAATCGTTGGATGCCCTGGCCCCCGGCGCCGCCACGAAGATCGTCCGGGCCGATACTGCGGCCGGCTTGATCGACTCATTGCCTTCCGATGCCCTGCTGGTACTCGGCGCTCCCGGCGGCTCATGGTGGCAGCGTCAATTCTTCGGCCCCGGACGACGCTTGATTCATCGCTCTCAGGCGGGCTCCGTCATCGCCAAGGCCGCGCCGCTCAGGTGTTTTCAGGCCATGACCGACATCGTTCCTCTGGGCCGCCACATGCGGGCCCGCGATGCCTTGGCCGTCATGGCACACCCGGTAGTGGTGGTCGCCAGCGACGGACTCCTGGTCGGCGTCGTCCGCCGTGCCGCCCTCGAGGGAGCACCCGCCGACACCGTCGGCACTCTGATGGAGCCCGCAACCGGAATCAGCGCGGACGATTCGATCGATGCCGCCGCAGATCTAGCCGAATTCATGGACGGCTCTCCGGTCCCCGTCGTCGACGTCGAGGGAAGGCTTCTGGGCGGGATCTTGACCTGAGCCGGGAAACTGCTTGACGCAACTCCCAACTCCGGCGTCACGTCTGCGGGCGGTAGTGCCCGAACACCTTGGACAACTCTCCCGACACCTCACCGAGGGTGGCGCCGACCCGCAGCGCCTCCTTCATGGGCCAAACCACGTTGGTCGCGGTGTCGGCGGCATCGGCTCGCAGGCGTTCGAGCGCACTCTCGACTGCGGGTCCGTCTCTGCCGGCGCGGTGTGCCGTAAGACGCGCTGTCTGTTCCCTCTCGAGAGCGGGGTCGATCGACATCACCGGAGGATCGGTCTCGACGCCGTCGACGAAGCTGTTGACACCCACCACGACCGACTCGCCCGACTCGACGCGCTGTGCCGTCCGGTAAGCCGAGTCCTCGATCATGCGCTGTACGACACCGGTCTCGATGGCGGTCACCGCTCCTCCCGCGTCGGCGATCTGACGCATGATCCTTCGGGCTACCTCCTCGACTGCGTCGGTCAGTGATTCGACGTAGTACGACCCGGCAAGCGGATCGATCGTATCGGCAACACCCGACTCGAAGCCGATGATCTGCTGGGTGCGGAGGGCGATCTTTGCCGAGTGATCGGTTGGGAGTCCCAAGGCCTCATCGAACGCGTTGGTGTGCAGTGACTGCGTGCCGCCGAGCACCGCCGACAGCGCCTGGAGAGTGGTGCGAACGATGTTGTTCTCTGGCTGCTGCGCCGTGAGTGAGGAACCGGCCGTCTGAGTGTGAAATCTCATCCGCCACGAATCGGGATTCGTTGCACCAAATTCATTTCGCATGTGATCGGCCCAGATCCTCCGGGCGGCCCGATACTTGGCGATCTCTTCGAAGAAGCCACTGTGGCCGTTCCAGAAGAAGGAGATCCTCGGTGCGAAGTCATCGATTTCCAGCCCGGCGGCTACTGCCGCCGCGACATACGCCAACCCGTTGGAGAGCGTCAACCCGATCTCCTCGGCAGCCGTCGAACCCGCCTCGCGTATGTGATATCCCGAGACCGAGATCGTGTTCCATGCCGGCAGCTCAGCCCGACAATATGCGAACAAGTCCGTCACGAGGCGCATCGACGGCTGGGGCGGATACACGTATGTGCCCCGCGCGGCGTACTCCTTGAGGATGTCATTTTGAACCGTTCCCCGAATCCGGGTCGGCTCCACCCCCTGCTCTTCGGCGGTGAGTTGGTACAGCAGAAGGAGGATGGCCGCGGTCGAATTGATTGTCATCGAGGTGGAGACGTCGTCGAGCGGGATGCCGTCGAGGAGCCGGCGCATATCGTCGAGGGTGTCGATCGCCACCCCGACCTTGCCCACCTCTCCGGCGGATCTTGGATCATCGCTGTCGAGACCCATTTGCGTAGGGAGGTCGAAGGCCACTGATAGGCCGGTCTGTCCGGCGGCGAGGAGCGAACGAAACCGCTCATTGGTGGCCTCGGCGGTGCCGAAACCTGCATATTGGCGCATGGTCCACAATCGCCCGCGGTACATGGACGGATAGGGGCCCCGTGTGAACGGGTAGTCGCCGGGAACTCCCAGGGCCTCCGACGGATCCCAATCAGCGAGCGACGACTGGTCGTACAGAGCATTGATTTCGATGCCTGAGGAGGAGAAGCGGTTGCCTTCAGAAAAATCAGCCATCGTTACAATGCGTGGTCGGACGAACGCAAGCCGGACAATACCCAGTCACCTGGCCTGCAATGCTGGCGATTGCGGCGCTGGCCGCGCCGGTCGGGGTCTGATCGGGTCCGTAGCGCCTCTACATACGTCTACCGCCCTGCGGGCACGGCAGAGTCTTGAGCTACAAACACGGCTGAGAATGATGGGATAGCGCCATGGACATCTCCATCCACGAGGCAGAACGAATCGAGCGGCGAGGCCGCCGGCTCATGTCGGGCGCCATCCTCGGGGCGATAACTTTGCTTTCGGCCACTTGGGTCGGACTGTTCGTCTTCCTCGGAGCGAATACCGCCCACGGAACACTGCAGGACATCAGGGATTATTGGATCCCCGATGTCGAGGCGATGACGCTCGAGTTGCCCGACCTGTCGCGACTCTCGACCGTGTACACCGTCGATGGCGTCGTGCTGGGCCAATTGACGGAACGCAACAGCCAGCCGATCTCACTCGAGGACATCCCGAACCTCGTCATCGGAGCCGCTCTCAGCGCCGAAGACGCCGACTTCATGACCCACGGCGGCATCGACTACCAGGCGATCACCCGGGCGCTCATCGAGGACTTCGGGGGCGGGCCAACCCAGGGCGGTTCTACGATCACACAGCAGGTCGTAAAGCAGAACTTCATCGGGAGTGAGCCGACTCTCGAACGGAAGGTGGCTGAAGCCGCGATCGCGATCGAACTCGAACGCCGATTCACCAAAGAGCAGATTCTCGAGTTCTACCTCAACTCTGTCTTCTTCGGAGAGAACGCATACGGCGTCACCGCGGCCGCCGAGGTCTACTTCGACAAGGAACTCAGCGAACTGACGATCGCCGAGGCCGCCGCGCTTACGGTGCCGATTCGCAACCCGTCTCTCTACAACCTCACCAACGACAGCGAGATCCCGTTGCGGGCCCGCGACGCCGTCATCGATCAAATGGTCGGAGAGGGCTACATAACGGCGGAGGAGGGTGAGACCGCAAAGGCCGAGCCACTCGAAACGGTCGAGCAGGAGGAGTTCCAGGATCCGGCCCCGCAGGTTCTGCTGGCGGCCAAGGATACGATTCTCAAC
>JAZGIX010000107.1:0-3969 GCA_036482315.1 Acidimicrobiia bacterium
GGCCGGCGACGAGGACCATTACCCGGTCTCCGAGAGCGAACGCCTCCTCGGTGTCGTGGGTCACGATGATGGTCGGTACTCCGGTTCGGTCGATCAAAGCCTTCAGTTCATCGGCCAGCGTGCGGCGCAGGTCCGGATCGAGCGAGCCGAGCGGCTCGTCGAGCAGCAGAAGCCGGGGGTCGGGGGCCAGAGTCCGGGCCAAGGCGACCCGCTGTGCCTGGCCTCCCGACAACTGGTCGATTCGGCGGCGCTGCAACCCGTCGAGGCCGACCATGGCCAGCGCTTCCGAGACCCGATCGTCGGTATCGGTTGTTCCCTGCATTCGCAGCCCGTAGCCGACGTTGTCGCCGACGTCGAGATGCGGGAACAGGGCGAAGTCCTGAAACACCAATCCGATCCCGCGTTGGTGAGGTGGGATCGGGCCGAGATCCACGTCGTTCAGGGTGATCGAGCCGGACACGATCGGGACCAGGCCGGCGATCGCCCGCAGCACCGTGGTCTTGCCGGAGCCGCTGCGGCCCAGCAACGCGAGTGTTTCTTCCGTTTCCAGGGTCAGATCCACCCCGTCCACCGCCAGGAGTTCGCCATAGCGGACGGTGAGATCGGTGACTCGCAGCATCAGAAACTCCCTACCCCGGGAGCCCGCATCCGCTCCAGAAGCGCGACGACAACCCCGGTGACGACGACCAGCAGCAGCGACAGGGCGAATGCCGCCGAAACGTTGGTCGGCCCGGGCCGTCTGAACAGGCTGAAGATGGCCAGCGTCATGGTCTTGCCTCCGGGCCGTGCCACGAACAGCGTGGCGCCGAACTCGCCGAGGCTGATGATGAAAGCGAGCGCAGCGGCGCCGGCGGCGGCCGGTGTCAGCATCGGCAGATCGATCGTCCGCCATACCCGACCGGGCGCGGCCCCGAGAACGGAAGCTGCTTCTCGCAGCCTCGGTCCGATCGAGCGGATGACCGGAACCGTGCTTCGAATCACGAACGGCATGGCCACGAGGGTGTGAGCGACGGGGACCAGTCCCCACCAGGCTCGGAGATCAACCGGGGCGTCGAGTGCCACGACGAATCCGAACCCGAGGGTCACCGCCGACGACCCGATGGGGAGCATGAGCAGCGTGTCGAGCCAGCGTCCCATGCCACCGCGGCGAGAAGCGATGACGACCGCCGCCGGCAGCGCCACCAGCAGAGTCAGGGTGGTGGCGATGGCGGCAAACTGCAGCGAATTGCCGATGGCGGAAGGGAGAGCCACCACCGACGGATCGACCGCGCCGAGTGCCCGCAGCGAACCGAGGCCGATGCCGCCTCCGGCGGTGAGTACTCGCCAGACGATCACCGCGATCGGTACGACGCTGATCGCCAGCGGCGTTCCTACCGCCGCCGCTACCAGCCATCGCTGCCCGCCCACCGGTCGTCGGGCGGTAGCGACCGCCGGGAGCAGGTGCTGGCCGATGTCGCTGCGCTCCTGGTGGCGGGCGTAGATGAGCAGCCCCGCCGTCACGCCGACCACCTGGACAAGGGCGAGAACGGCAGCCGCCGGGAGATCGAACACCAGCGCCGCCGAGCGGTAGATCTCTACCTCGATCGTCGTCAGGCTCGGTGCGCCGAGCAGGAGTGCGATGCCGAAGGACGTGAACGAGAAGAGGAAGACGATCGCGCCCGCCGCCGTGATGGATGGTCTGAGCAGGGGGAACGTGATCGTCCGAAACACGGTCCAGGGCTTGGCGCCCAGCGACGCGGCGGCCTCTTCGAGCCGGGGATCCAGGTGGCTCCAGAGGCCTCCCACGGTCCTGATCACGACCGCAAGGTTGAAGAAGACGTGGGCAGCAAGGATGGCCCACACCGTTCCGGAGAGGTCGACTCCGAGGGCTCCGCCGGGTCCGATGAGTGCCAGGAACGCGATGGCGACGACCACGGTGGGAAGAACGAAGGGGATGGTCACCAACACCCGCGCGAGCGCGCGGCCGGGGAATCGAAACCGTGAGAATGCGTAGGCAGCCGGAACGCCGACGAGCAGCGTCAAAACGGTGGAAGCGACAGCCTGCCACAGCGTGAACCACACCGTCGACAGAGTTGTGCCTTTGCCCAAGATGCCGACAACCCGACCCGGGTCGGCGCCGATGCCGGTGGCGATGATCGAAGCCATGGGCCAGGCAAAGAACACGATCCCCAGCACCACCGCCGGAAGGGCCAGCAGCGCCGGAGAGCGGCGCGGCTTCATCGCAGAACCGTATCGATCCACTCGGTCAGCCAGCGTTCCCGGTTCTGTTCGATCGTGCCGGGGTCGATGCTCGCCGGGTCGGATGGCACCAGTGCGTTGGCGATGAACACCTCCGGCAGCGTGGCGGCGGGGTTCACGGGGAAGACGAACATCGATGAAGGCACCGACTCCTGGAATGGGATGGCGAGCATGAAATCGATCAGCTGTCGTGCCGGGCCTTGATTGCGACTACCGCGCAACACGCCGGCGTATTCGACTTGGCGGAAGCACCCGTCCTCGATCACTGCGGTCCTCGCCCGGTCGATGGGTGGATCGGAGAACAGGACCTCAGCCGGGGGCGACGAGGCGTAGGACACGACGATCGGACGGGATCCGGTCCCGGTGGCCGAGAACGACGAGTAGTAGGCGGTCCCCCAATCGGCGACGATCTCGACGTCGTTGGCTCGCAGGTCCGTCCAGTAATCGCGCCAGGTGTAGGGACCGGTCTCTCCGAAGCGGTCGATCGTGGCGAGGAGAAATGCCAGACCCGGGCTCGAGATCGTGGGATCGGGCATGACGAGCATTCCTCGGAATCGTTCGTCGGTGAGCTCTTCCAGCGACGAGGGAGGATTCGGGAGTCGAATGGTGTCGTAGTTGAGGCACACGTCTCCGAAATCGATCGGAGTAACAACACCTCCGGCGGTGCCGTATCCCTCGACGAAATCCCTGCCGGCGACGCTTCGATACGGCTGGAACAGGTCGGCGTCAATGGTTCTCGACAGGAGGGTCGTATCGACTCCGAACAGGACGTCGGCCACCGGATTGCCGCTGGCGAGGATCGCCTGGTTTATCACGATCCCGGCGTCACCACCCCGGATGATCTCCACTTCGATTCCGGTCTCGTTGGTGAACTGGGTCAGCAACTCGTCGGGCACGGCGAAGAAGTCGTGAGTGAGCAATCGAACCGTGGTCGGACCCGATTCTCCTGCAGCGCACGCCCCGGCAGTCAGAACGATGGCCAATAGCAGAGCGATTCGTCTCATCATTCACCCCTCGTGATCACGGCGAGCACGACACCCTGATGAACCTCGATTTCGACGCTGCCCCCGAGGGCTTCGTTGCTGATGCCGTGGGTCGTGCCCCGCGACAGGGGAATGGACTCGAGAAGCCATCGAGTACCGGTGATCGAGACCACCGCCTCATCCGAGACCGGGATCAGCGAGACGAGATCGTCGGGCAGGGTGTCGAGCGTCAGGACATCCCGGGTGACGTGGGTGATGCTCGAACCGGAGTGCCATTCGATTGCACTGCCGGCCCAGCGCACATCGGTGAGCAGCATTGCTATGCCGAGCAGATGGTCGAGCCGACCGGCGCCTCCGCCTGCGAGCACGATCCTGGTTGCACCCCGATCAACCGCGGCCTGCAGGGCCAGGTCCAGATCGGTGGCATCTTTGTTGGTCGGATGCTCTTCGACGGCGACTCCATCCTTGATCGCAGCGTCCAGCTGGGACCGGTCCACGGAGTCGAGGTCGCCCACCACCAGATCGACGTGCACGCCGAGCGTGGCGGCCAATCCGAGACCCGAGTCGGCCGCGATGACGATGTCGGCGCCGGGAAGGGGAGTGGTCGGCGCCGGGCCACCACCGGTGAGAATGAGAATCGTCGAGGTCACTGCTGCCTCCGCTGGCATTACCCAGATCAGGTCGTCTCGGGTCGGTGGTCGAGCCACCCTCTCAGTCCTCGTGGACTCCCCGGTGTGTAGGTGGTTGA
>JAZGIX010000108.1:0-6232 GCA_036482315.1 Acidimicrobiia bacterium
CTCGGCCTCAGATTCAGTCAGGAGGGCCGCTACGAAGGATTGATCGGAACACGTCGGTCGGCGAGCTACCAGAGATCCAAGAAAGCGTCGGGTCAGGTGGGTGAGGCGTCTCATACAGCAAGCCGGATTATCCAGCCGATCCAGTCACCGAGGAAACTCAGCGATTCTTCGAAGACGAACAGGAGAAGAACCAGGATCAAGAACCCGTACTGCGAGAGGCGGGCGTAGGCCTGTCGGCCCGCATCCGAGAGAACCAGCGGAAGCAGTCGGCTCCCATCGAGCGGTGGAATCGGGAGCATGTTGAATACGGCGAGGGCAGCATTGACCACCAGGAACCCGAGGAGGACGCGAGCCCACAGGGCGTTCGATGTCATGAAGACGAGTCCGCTTACCTGCTCGAACGGACCGAAACGCCCGACGGCCAACGCCAGTACCAGGTTGGTCCCAGGCCCGGCCAAAGCCGTCATGGCCATTCCCCGGGTGGGATGAGCAAACCGGTGAGGGTTGATGGGCACCGGTTTGGCCCATCCGAAGACGTTCTGGCGGGCGAGGGCCAGCATCGCCGGCAGAATGACGGATCCGAAAGGGTCGATGTGCTTGGCGGGGTTGAGGGTGAGCCTGCCGGCGTCGCGGGCAGTTGGATCGCCGAGCCGGGCCGCGATCACCCCGTGGGCCACCTCATGGAGAATGATCGAAGGCGCCAGCACGGCGATAAAGAGCAACGCATCGATTACGCCGTTTTCGTGAATCAAAGCGTCGTCAGGACTTGGCCTTGCAGTCCACGCAGTAGATCGACTCGGGGCGAAACTCGATGCGTGCCTGGCTTATCTTCTTTCCGCATTCGGCGCAGGTGCCATAAGTGCCCTCGGCGACTCGTTCCAGGGCGGCATCCACATTGCCGAGCATCGTCTTTACCGATTCGACCAGTCCGATGACCTCGGTCCGCTCTGCAGTAGCTGCCGCGGCATCGGCGAACCCTTCTCCGTATGAGACGTCATCACGCAATTGACCATCTTCGTTAGCGCCCAGCTCGGATAGCTGGTGGATCAAGTTGGCGCGTTCGTCGCGCAAGGTCTTCTCGGCATCGAACATCGTGACTCCCGTTCTCGGGGTACCGACTCAACTTCGGGGATGGGACAGCGCATACACCTCAAGGAGGTGTTGCGGAGATACCCGCGTGTAAATCTGCGTGGTCGCGATCGTAGCGTGCCCAAGGAGTTCTTGAACGGTTCTCAGGTCCGCTCCCCCTTCGACCATGTGGGTGGCGGCGCTATGTCGCAACACGTGTGGCGAGACTTGATCACGAGGGATCCCCGAACGTTCGGCGTGCTTCTTGACGATCGACCAGACGGCCTGCCGGCTGATGCGTGAGCCCCGAAGGCTGAGGAATACCGCGGCGCCGCTGTTACGCACCCTCACCGCGGCACGATCTGGAAGCCACGCCTCGATGGCTGTGATCGCGGCCCTGCCGACCGGTACCAGGCGCTGCTTGTCGCCCTTGCCCGTCAGGAGGACCGAACGCTCGCGCAGATCGATGTCGAGCTCGTCGACGGCCGTCGTTTCTGACACGCGCGCTCCCGTCGCATAGAGGAACTCGAGGAGGGCAGAATCACGTTTTCCGGGCCGGGTCGCCGTATCCGGCGAATCGAGTAGAGCCAGCACCTGATCGATCCGGAGCGCTTTTGGCAGCGATCGCTCACGTCTCGGAGTGTCGATCAGGACGGTGGGGTCGATGGCGCCGTCGTCCGTCGTCAGGTGCCGGTGGAGACCCCGCACGGCGGCAATCTTGCGGGCGATGGTCGACCGGGCCAGACCCCGGTCGGATAGGACGCTCATGAATTCGGAAACCAGTTCTGTGTCGGGTTGGCGCCCATCGAGGAACTCCAGATACTGCGCCAGATCTCGTCGGTAGGCGGCGATCGTCGCAGGAGAGTTGCCTCGTTCGACGAACAGGACGTCGAGATAGTCACGAACCTGAGACTCGGTCACCATCGGGGGGCCACCTGATCAGGCTCGCTCGGGAATCCGCTCCTCGGCCGCGAGATCTTCGGAACCCACCGCACGACGGTGGTGCTTGGCCGCTTCGATGAAGCCGCGGAACAGAGGGTGTGGATCGTCGGGTCGTGACTTGAACTCGGGGTGGAACTGAGATCCGACGAAGAATGGATGATCTGGTATCTCGATGATTTCGACGAGTTGTTCATCCGGCGAAAGACCGGCGAGCAACATCCCGGCGTCCTCGAGATCCTTGCGGTACTTGTTGTTGACTTCATATCGATGCCGGTGACGCTCATAAATCAGTTCCTCGTCGTAGAGCCGGCGTGACTGGGACCCCTCAACCAGGCGAGCCGCATACAGGCCCAACCGCATGGTTCCTCCCAGGTCCTCGACCTCCTGCTGGGAGTCCATGAGGTCGATGACCGTGTGGGCGCTTGTAGGATCGAATTCGGCTGAATTGGCATCTGTGAGCCCGAGCTTGCTGCGAGCAAATTCGATCACGGCACACTGCAAGCCCAAGCAGAGGCCCAGGAATGGGATTCCTGCTTCCCTGGCAAAACGCACCGCTTGGATCTTGCCCTCGATCCCGCGCACTCCGAAGCCACCCGGCACGACGACTCCATCGACACCTTCGAGTTGGGTCGATCCGAGCATTCCCTCCATGTCGTCGGAGGCGATCCAACGGAGGTCCAGCTTTACGTCATTGCTGAGAGACCCGTGGCGAAGCGCTTCGACGACCGACAAGTACGCATCGGGAAGGTCGACGTACTTTCCTACGAGGGCGATCGTGACTTCCTCGGTGGCGGCATCCATCCGTTCCACCAGGGCGCGCCAGCTGTCGAGATCGGGGGGCTCGGTCTCCAGATGGAGCCACTCGCACACCACCCGATCGAGGCCCCCTGCGTGCAGACCAAGGACCACCTCGTAGATGTTGTCGGCGTCGGGAGCATTGATCACAGCCTGTGACGGCACATCGCAGAACAGGCTGATCTTGCGTCGCTCGGCGTCTTCGACCGGGCGATCGGATCGGATGACGATGGCCTGGGGGGCGATGCCGCGACTGCGCAATTCGGCAACGCTGTGCTGCGTCGGCTTGGTCTTCAGCTCACCCGACGGGTCGAGGTAGGGCACCAGGGTCACGTGGATGAAGACTGCGTTGTCGTGTCCGACCTCATTGCGCAACTGGCGGACTGCTTCGAGGAACGGGAGGATTTCGATGTCGCCGACGGTTCCGCCGATCTCGGTGATGACGACGTCGACTTCGGTGCGCTCCCCGAGGCGCCGAATACGCGACTTGATCTCGTTCGTGATGTGAGGGATCACCTGGACCGTGTCGCCGAGATAGTCGCCCCGTCGTTCCTTCTGGATGACCGCTGAGTAGATGGCCCCGGTTGTGACGTTGGAGTCACGCAGCAGGTTGGTCCCGGTGAACCGCTCGTAGTGGCCAAGATCGAGATCGGTCTCGCCGCCGTCGTCGGTGACAAAGACCTCTCCGTGTTGAAACGGATTCATCGTGCCGGGATCCACGTTGATGTACGGATCGAGCTTCTGGTTTACGACGCGGAGCCCGCGAGCTCGCAGAATGCGGCCGAGTGAAGCGGCAGTGATGCCCTTCCCGAGGCTGCTTACGACCCCACCGGTAACGAAGATGTATTTGGTCATATCCCTCGGGACTAAGACGGTAGCAGGCGCGCTCGTGTGCACTCCGTCACGGTCGGCGCCGCTCGGCAGCAAGTGCAAGCAGTTCCTCCGCGTGGAGCCGGCCCCGCTCAGACTCCTCCATGCCACCGAGCATCCGGGCGATCTCGGCCAGGCGCTCTGCCCCTTCGACCCGGCGAACACTGGCCGACGGCCCGTCTCTCTCCACGACGAAGTGGCGTTCGGCGAAGGCCGCTACCTGCGGGAGATGGGTAACGACCAGCACCTGTCCGGTTCCCGCAAGAGAGGCCAACTGCTCCCCCATCGCCAGAGCCGTCGTCCCTCCGACACCGGCGTCGACCTCGTCGAAGGCGACGATGGGGGCATCGGCGACTCCCGCCGCCACCCGGATGGCGAGGACGAGCCGGCTGAGTTCGCCTCCCGACGCGACCTTTGTCACCGGACCCGGGTCGAGAGCGCGGTCCGAGGCAAACACCAGGCTCAGGTGGTCGGCGCCGCCGCGCCCCGGGTCGGCGTCCACAACCTGCAGGTCCAACACCGGGTCGCGAAAACCGAGCGCCTGTAGCCGGGCTGTCGCTTCAACCGACAGGAGCGTGGCAGCGATGCTGCGGGCCGCCGCCAGAACCCGGCCATCGTCCACCGTCTCCTGGCGGGCAGCAGCGATCTCGGCGCTGATCGACTCTGCCCTTTCCAGAGCATTCGAGATCTCAGAGGCTCTGCGGGCTGCCTCTTCGCCGAAGGCGAGGACGTCGTCGACGGTTGCCCCGTACTTCCGCTTCAGATCGGACAGGACGGCGCTACGCGTCTCGGCCGTTGCCAGTGCCCCGGGCTCGTGCTCCGAATCGGCAGCGGCGCGGCGTGCCTCGGCGAGCGTCTCCTCGGCGGCAGCAATGACACCCTCGAGTTGTTCAGAAAGGTCATCGAGAGCCGGGTCGAGTTTCGCCGCGGATCGGCTGTGGTCGAGCGCGAGTCGCAACAGGTCGACTGCACTGCCTTCATCCTCAAGAGTTACCAGTAAGGCTCCCAGTGACTCGCTGATCTCGCCGGCGTGGCGAAGCCGCCGCAGCACGGCGGAGAGCTCTTGGTCTTCCTCGGCGGAAATGCCGGCTCCACCGATCTCGGCCGCCTGGTGCCGGGCCAGATCCAGGTCTCTGGCCAATTGCCTCTCATCGCCGCCGATCGACGAGGCTTCGGTCTCCAGCGCGACGAGTTGCTCGTAGGAAGCGGCATATCGGCCGCGGGCCGTAATCCCTTTGTCATCGAGCAGCCCATCCACGATGGTCCTGAGTCCCGATTCGCGCCCAAGGGTCACGTGTTCGTGTTGGGCGACGATTTCGATCGACCCGTCGAATCGCTCGGAGAGCGCCTTGGCGGGAACCATTGCCCCATCGAGGTAAGCACGGGATCGCGACCCGGTGATTCGACGCGAGGCGACGATCTCCTCCCCCTCGATCACGAACCTGCCCTCGACCTGAGCGGCGGCGCCGTGGGGACCGATCCGGTCGGAGCCGGCGGGATCGCCGCGGAGCAGTCTCAGGGCGCCGAGCAGGAGCGTCTTGCCGGCACCGGTCTCTCCGGTGACCGCCACCAGGCCGGGGCCCGGCTCGATGGTGGCAGCTTCGATGATGCCGAGATTCTCTACCCGGAGCTCGTCAAGCATCGTAGAGATGGAACTTCCGCTTGATGGATGCCGCGAAGTGCTGGGGCGTGAGCCTGATGAGGCGGATGACATCGCTCCCGGTGCTGACGGTGACGCTGTCGCCCGGTTGGAGAAGCCCGTAGTCGCGTCCGTCCCCATTGAGCCGGGCTGCACGGTCCCCGGCCACCGTCAGCCGCAGCCTGGTGGCGGCGCCAAAAACGATCGGTCTCCCGAAGAGGGTGTGTGGTGCCACCGCGGTGAGGGTGAGCGCATCCAACTCAGGGTCGATCAGTGGTCCCCCAGCCGAGAAGTTGTAGGCGGTCGATCCGGTCGGTGTGGCAACTATGACGCCGTCGGCCCGGTACTCGACCAGTTGTTCGTCGTCGGCGGCGACGCCGACTCTGATGATGTTCTGGCTGATGTCCTTCTCGACAACGACATCGTTCAGCGCTCCGAGTGTCACCCCCGTGGAGGTGGTGGCGGTAAGAGTCATGCGATCGGTGATCGCGTAATCGCCGGTCGTCAGGGCGGTCAGGCCGGCCGTGATCTCGTCGGGCTGGATCTCAGCAAGGAAGCCGACGTTTCCGGCATTCACCCCGATTACGGGCAGCCCTGCTGCCACCGCCCGGCGAGCGGCCTCGAGAACTGTTCCGTCGCCGCCCACGGCGAGCACAACGTCGGCGGCGAGTGAACCGGCGGGACGCGTTGTCGCCGCGGGAACTCTCTCGGCGTCCGCCTCATCGACCGTGATTTCGAGACCGAGTTCGCGGGCCGCTGCGGCCACCAGTCCGGCGAGATCGGTCGCTACTGCGCGACTCGGATGAAGCACGAGCGCGATCCTCATACGGCGACTTCCCGCTCGATGGCGGCATCGTCGAGAGATGCTGTGGATCCGCGTCGGGCGTGAACCAGGAACTCGCGGTTCCCTTTGGCCCC
>JAZGIX010000109.1:0-3722 GCA_036482315.1 Acidimicrobiia bacterium
CATGGCTGCCAGCGAGGACTTCTATAGAAGTCCGGTTGATACCGACAGTCGGTCGCTGATGAATGTTGTCTTTCGCCCGCCAACCGAGGACCTCGAGGCGGCGTTCGTCGGTGCGGCGACAGAAGCCGGGCTCGTGGGGCTGAAGGGCCACCGCAGCGTCGGCGGTTGCCGGGCTTCCCTCTACAACGCCATGCCGTTGGACGGCGTCGAGGCTCTGGTCGGCTTCATGGCTGAGTTCAAGGCCGATCAAGGGTGACGCCGGGTCCTGACGTCTCGTCATCGTTGTTCCGACCCTTCGGGGCCTATCTGCCACGGCCGGATCTGGCAGAGCAGGTGGTGGCGCCGCAGTACGACAACCTGACGATCGACGAGACCCATCAGATAGTCGCCGGCAACCCTCTCAGCTTCCTGAACGTGGTGCGGTCGGAGATTGATCATCCGGAGCACAGCTCGGAGGACCGGCGGGCGATGTTGATCGAGACCGCCGAACGACTCCGGCGACTGCTGGATGGCGAGATCTTTGACTACTACGAGCCGCCTGTGTTCTTCGTATGTCGGCTCGAATTGGACGGACACACTCAAGTAGGCATCGTTGCCGATCTGGCGCTCGAGGCCTATGACCGCGGGTTGGTCAAGGTGCATGAGTCCACCAGGCGGGGGCAAGAGGACCGGCTGGTCGAGTACATGGACACCGTCCAAGCCAGCTTCCTGCCCATCTTCCTCATCCACCGCAAGGTGACTCGGATCGACGACGTGGTTTCCCGGGTGGTGGCTCGGGCGCCGCTGATCGACATTCAGGCCGATTCGAAGCTGCGGATTGCGTTCTGGGTTGTGGACTCCGGCGACGAGGTGGCTGCCATCGAGGCGGTCGTGGCGGAGTTGGACACGGTCTATATCGCCGACGGCCATCATCGGGCGGCGGCGGCGTCCCGTTACGCATCGAGGCGACGTGGAGCCGCTGCTCCGGGGCTGGAGCCATACGAGCACCTCACGTCGGTGCTCTTTTCGGCAGACCAGCTGGTCGTCCACTCATATAACCGCTGCCTCACCGATCTTGGGGGTCTGTCAAGCGAGGAGCTCATGGCCGAGATCGCCGAGACCTTTGCTGTGGTCGAGGTTTCCGAAGATGACGATCCGACGCCAACGAGCACCGGTGAGTTTTCAATGTATCTGGACGGAAGATGGCACCGGATCACCGTCCCGGAGCATCTTCGCGAGGTAGCCGGCGTGGCCGGTCTCGACGTCTCGGTGTTGCATGAGCACCTGTTGGAGCCCGTGCTGGGCGTGGTCGATGCCCGTACCGACCCCCGGATCGAATTCGTCCCGGGCACCTTGGGCATCGGAGAGTTGGAGCACTTGTGCGAGACAGAATTTGCGGTCGCCTTTGCCGTCGCGCCGATGGACGTCGCCGACATGCTGACCGTTGCCGACCGTGGCGAGATCATGCCGCCAAAGTCGACCTGGTTCGCCCCCAAGCTGCGCTCGGGGTTGGTAGTGAGGTTGTTGGGGGAGAGCTAGGGGCGTCTCGCGGCACTCGGATCCCAGACTTCAGTTCCTTGTCAATCGGATCGACCGGATAGTCGCTCAGCAGTGGCCTTGCCCATCTCAGCGGGCGTCGTAGGCGGCCCTGCAGGCCCGCACCCAATAGCGGTCGAGGCTGGCTTTCCCATAGGACCATTGGGCAAGCGTGTCCGGGCCGTCGACACTTCCCTTCGGCTCCGGTCCGATGTTGAGTGCATCGGCGGCAGCGACGACAGTGACGGTGCGGTCGTCACACCAGACGCGCTCGGCGTCGCTCAGACCACCAGGGAAGCAACTGCCAATAACGAGGGCTAGCCCGAGGAGTGCTGCGATGGTCAGGCGACCTCGGAGGGCCATGGGCGCACCTTTCAGAGAACGGGTACGCCCTTCCGTATTTTGCCAGCGTACTCCTCGACCCTCTTCGGTGAAAGGACCATTCGGTCCCAACGGCTGCGGGGTCGGGGATAGATGGCCTTGTAACCTCGGTGGCGCAGGCCGGTCGGTCCGACCGGTGACGGAATGGTGTGCGCTAGTCCTGTCGGGCGTGCCGTCCGTCTGCCATCTGCTATCTGCCGTCTGCCATCTCCTAACCCAACCCCCTAGGAACCACGGGGTTCGCGTCGTACTTTGAACTGGTGCTTCTCGCCGGACGGTTCAGTCTTCTGCTGCGGGTCTTGGTCATGTGCCTCGTCTTCGTGGCGGTAACCGCGCTACCTGCGGGTGCCACTTTCTATCCGCCGTCGATCAGGTTGGCGCTCCTGTTTGATCGGGTGCAGTGGCAGTCGCAGGTCGAGGCCCTTACTCCGCTCCCGCGTCGGCACATCGCCGAAAGTTGGGAGCGCTGATGGATCAGGATGAAACGGTCGAGTCGGTCCCTTGGAGCGAATTGCTCGACGACGTAGAACCGGGCCAGGACATACGCAGGATCGCCTACCTGGCGGCCGGTCTCCTGGGGGCGGTTGTGCTGGGAGCAGTGATCGCTCGAGCGTGGTGGTCGCCCTCACCTCCGGTGGTGATCGCTCCGGGAATTCCGGTGGCCGCCGATGTGCTCCCGCCGGGTGATGGGGACGCTGCGGTACCGACTGCGACGACGTCCACATTCCCCTTGTACAGCGAGGCCGACCTGATGGCAGATCCGCCGGATCCGGGACAACGGGCAGCGATCGTTCGGGCCGAGTGGTTCGTAACCGATTTCTTCACGGCCGATTACGAACCCACCGGGTCCGCCGATGTTCGGGCCGCATTACCCGGCGCCGCCAGAGTGCCCGATATGCCGCAGGACGGCCGAGGCGGTATCTCGTATGTCGAGTGGGCTCGTACTTTCCGGATCACCGGGGCCGGTGACGGTGGCTACCTCGTGGGAGTGGTCTTTCGGGCGCTCGCAGCCCCACCCGACGGCGCGTTCATTCGGTTGCCGGTGAGAGCAGTCGAGGTAGCGGTGGATGTTGGGGCGGATGGTGCCTCGGTCGTCGATCTCCCACGGCCCATTCCTCTTCCGGTAGGCCCAGAGCCGGCCCCGTGGCCGGAGGCGAGCGGTGACCCGCCTCAGGGCGTGGTCGACATTGCTGCCGCCCGGGCCTCGGTATGGGGGTCGGAGCCGAGGATCGTGTCGGCAGCCCAGTTGGGGAAGGGTTGGCGGATCGTCCTGACCGTGGCCGATGATGTCGGCAATAGGTGGCCGCTGTCTCTCATCGTCGAACTTTGAAGTTCAGGTTGTCGGGCCGATCGGCCGATGAGGACTGATGCGTATCCGTGCGGGCATTGCAACGGCTTTCTTGGTGGCGACCTTTGCCGCCTGCTCAACCGCGCCTCCGGGGGCAGATGTGGACGATTCGGTATCAGTTTCGCCGGGTCCGATCGGTGCCGTCGAAAGGGCGCAGAGCGTGGCCGATCAGGTCGAGGAGCGCCAGGCGCAACTCGAGGCCCAACTCGACGACCCGTTCCAGCAGCCCTAAGAGGGCGCGCCGATAGGCGCGGACTCGGTGGCCTGGGGTTGGGGCCCCGGGCCACACAGCGATGAGCCGTATGGCGAAGAGCCATGGAATTGCGCCAGGGCGTCCGCCTATGGCGGACGCCCTAAGTACGGCGCGGTAGCCGGGGGCTAGCCTCCGAGTGTGCCACCCAAAACCGGTCTCGCCACACTCATCTCGGCTCATCTCGAAGTGGGGAGCGCGATCGCCGTCGCCGGTGAATCAGCCGCC
>JAZGIX010000110.1:0-22389 GCA_036482315.1 Acidimicrobiia bacterium
AAGTGCTCGGATCGCCAGGCCGTTCCAGGCGCAGACTGCTTTGTCGTCGAGTCCGGGGCGAACCCGGTCCGCTCTGATCCTTGCGAGGTCTTTCAGCGCTGATCGAACATCTGCCTCGAGTCGATCCTCGGAGATTCCGTGTGCGTCGGCGACCTCGTCGACGGGCCGGTCGCGGTGGAGGATCGATCGGCCTTCGAAGTTGCCGTTGGGCGTGACGCCGAGAACCTCTGCCACCGCCGTCGAGTCTGTGACCGAGGAGAACTCAGACCACGAGAAGATGTAGAACCTCCCCTCCTCTCCTTCGGAATCGGCGTCCTCGCCTGAGGCGAATCCGCCGTCGGGGAGCCCGAGATCACGCAGCATGTAATCCAGGGTCGAGCGGGCAATGTCGGCGAACCGTTGCAGGCCGGTCACCTGCGAGGCGCGAGCGTAGAGTCGGGCAAGGAGGGCGTTGTCGTACAGCATCTTCTCGAAGTGGGGCACCAGCCAACGGTCGTCGACTGAATACCTGGAGAAGCCACCGCCCACCTGGTCGTGGATGCCTCCGTCGGCCATCGCGTCGAGGGTGTGGATGAGCATTGGTTCGGCTTCCGGCGCCCACTCCTTCCCGATCGACCTCAGCAGGAACTCCAGGGTCGACGCTTGCGGGAACTTAGGTGCTCTGCCGAACCCACCGTGCGTGGGGTCGTAGGCCAATCGGATCGATTTGTACGCGCTTCTGAGTGCTGCCGGGCCCGGGACGGAATCGCCGATGGGAGTCGGGACGGAGATTGTCGCGACGAGTGAACCTGCCTGGGCCTCAACCTCGGCTCGGCGGTTGGTCCAGGCGTCGTGGATGGACTCCAACACCCGGGTAAACGCCGGGTGACCATGACGGTCGGTTTTTGGGAAGTAGGTGCCGGCAAAGAACGGGGCGCCGGCGGGAGTGAGGAACACGGTCATCGGCCATCCTCCCTGCCCCGTCATTGCTTGGACGGCATCCATATAGATGCGGTCGATGTCGGGTCGCTCTTCCCGATCGACCTTCACGTTGACGAACCGAGAATTCATGATCGTCGTCGTCGCCGGGTCCTCGAAGGACTCGTGAGCCATCACATGGCACCAATGACATGATGCATATCCGACGGAGAGAAGAATGGGAACGTCCCGTGCGGCTGCCTCGGCGAATGCCTCTGGCGACCACTCCCACCAATCGACCGGGTTGTCGGCGTGCTGGAGCAGGTAGGGAGATGTTGCATTGAGAAGGCGGTTTGCCATGTCAAAAAGGTAGTGGCACTCGGTTATCAACCTACGATCGGTATATGACGACACACGGAGATCTCGGCTTCTCGGCAGCAGGCCTGATCGCGGTGATCGCCGGGTTGACCGGAGCCGCGCTGCTGGTGGTCGCCGCCGTCGGTGTCGTTGGGGAGCTCGGAGCCACAACCGAAGACTCCCGGGCCTTGCCCACTACCTCGTCGACTACCGGGCCGACCGTCACGACAACGACGCTTGCGGCCTCTTTCGATCCCGGCCGGTTCGGTGTCGTCTTGGATGACTCCGGCACCCTGTCGATCGAGGTTCCGATCGAGTGGGGGGACGTGTCCGGCGCGGGATGGGTGGTCGATGGCCGACAGATAGGGCCTGCCGTGACCGCTGCTTCCGACGTCGACGCGTGGTACTCCTCCTGGGATACGCCCGGAGTCTTTGTCGGTGTGTCCACGACCGGCTTCTCACCTCAAGCCGGCGACTTCTCGGGGATCTGCACCACCGGGAAGGTCGACGAGCGATCGGTCGGCACACTGTCGGGGACGGTGCAGGCGTGGTCGCAGTGTGGCGGAGAGAGCAACGACTTCTATGTGTTCGCCGGCGGCCCGGCGGACGCCTCGTACGGTGTCTTGGTGCAGTTGGTGAGCCTGGATGGGACTGGGTTCGAAACACTCGAGCGAGTGTTGGTGACTTTTAGTTACCACCCGTAGCGGAGAGTGGTATTTGGGTGAGGCACGAGGCAGGGGTCGGGATCGGTCGGTCTCTGAAATCCTTGTGAAATTGGGGGGTTCACAAACCGCGCCCTCTGTGACATAGTGAAGAGACGCAAGCCTTGTGAATTTGTTCACGAGCGGTACTTGACAAGGACTTGGCCGCTGCTCGTCCCAAAATCCCAGGCCGGCACAATTCGGCGCACATCGATAATCCCGACCGACGAGAGGACACCCCCACCAATGGCCGTTGCCAAGACGCGACACGAGCGTGACCGCAACAAGCTCACGGACGATCGTGGTCGCCTGACCACCGATCTGGTCAGCCAGTATCTCACCGCAATCGGTGAGTACGAGCTGCTGACCGCAGAGCTCGAGGTCGAATTCGCCCAGAAGATCGAAACTGGCGAAGACGCTGCGGCGCGCCTCGAGGCCGGCGACTTCAAGGGCAAGGCCCAGGAGGTCGAGCTCAAGCGCAACAAGCGTCTCGGTCAGCAGGCAAAAGACGACTTCCTGACCGCAAACCTCAGACTGGTAGTTGCCAATGCTCGTCGGTACGCCAACACATCGGGGATCGACTTCCTCGATCTGATCCAGGAAGGCAACCTCGGCTTGATTCGTGCTGTCGAGAAGTTCGATTGGCGCAAGGGGTTCAAGTTCTCCACATATGCCACCTGGTGGATTCGCCAGGCGATCACGAGGGCGATCGCCGACAAGTCGCGCACGGTACGTATCCCGGTTCATCTGCACGACACTCTCGCCGCCGTACGCGCCGCGCAGGCCAGCCTCAAGGCCGAACTCGGGCGCGACCCCAAACCAGCTGAGATCGCTGAGGAGGCCGGAGTCACCGTGGACAAGGTGGAGCTGGCGCTCGGCGTCGCCGACACTGTGTCGCTGGAGCAGCCGGTCGGCGAAGACGGAGCCCAACTCGGTGATTTCATCGAAGACGAGGATGCAGTCGATCCGGTTCGGGTTACCGAAGAGGGCGACATCGCAAACAGCCTGCGGAGATCGATCTCTCGCCTGCCTGATCGTGAGGGCCGGATCCTGGCTCTTCGCTACGGCTTCCTCGATGGGGTGCCTCGCACCCTGGAGGAGATCGGTGAGGAGTTCAACCTGACGCGGGAACGGATCCGTCAACTCGAGAAATTGGCGCTCTGTCGCCTACGCCATCCGTCTTTCGGGATTCGAGAGCAAGACCTGGTTTAGCGCTCCTTCGGAGCGCAGTTCCCAGTACTAGACGTGGTCTCGCATCGCCTGTGAGACGCGTCTGCCGTTCCCTGGTAGTGCCACCGTCGAGTATCCAGTGTCCAGTAGGAGCGGTCGCAGTTACTGGCTACTGGATACTGGCAACTTCCTAGATCGCTAGCCTCCGTAATTCATGAAGCTTGGATCCCTGGTTCGTGGTTCGGCAACGGTCATCGGACCCGAGGCCTCCCTCGGTGATGCAGCGGTGGCTCTCGTCGGCGAGGTACTGGGAAGCCTTGCGGTTGTGTCGGATCGGCGCTTGGTGGGGATCATCACAGAACGTGACCTGGTGCGGGCGCTTGCCTCCGGCGCCGAACCCGAGAGCGAATTGGTCGGCGACTGGATGGCCGAGGCTCCGGACACCTTCTCCCCCGATGTCGACGTCAAAGAGGCGGCTGCATGGTTGCTCGAAGTGGGATATCGGCACATGCCGGTAATGGAGGACGGTGAGCTCCTGGGGATCGTGAGCATCCGGGACATCATGCAGGCACTGATCGATGATCGTCAGGATGCGTCCAACGAAGGGTCTTAGAGCGTCCGCCAAGCGAACGCTCTGGCGCGCCCTCTTGATCAGAGGATCAACTCAAGACGTCGGTTGATGGCGTCCATCACCGCTCGAACCGCTGCCAGCCGGCTATCCGCTTCCCCCTGAAGCGCGCTTCCGACCAAGACCTCGTCATCGCCGAACCTGACCTGGGCGAGTGCGACACGTGCCGCGCCCAGATCGGAAGTGGCCACGGCCAGCAGTTCGACCTCGACGTGACCGTCTGTGAGTAGATGGACCGCGTCGAGTGCCGCTTCACCGGCCAGCCTGGGTTGGGCTGTCGCCGACCCGATCGCTTGGCCATGCCAAGGCTGATTGGCCCAATCGAGAATGACTGTGATGCGGGCGTCTTCGCCGTCGATCTCGTCTTCGATGCTGATGATGATCGGGCGCTTGCGCATGATCGACAGCGTACAGGGCTCACTACCCGTGAGCCTGCAATCAAGCCGAGTGTCTCCGCATGCCCGTCTCCAGCCGTCCGGATCTTGTTCGGCTTGTGCCGCTAGGGCTTTTGGGTGGACGCGATTCTGACGAGAAAACGCGTGGCCGGCTTCGGGAAGAGATTCCCGAGTTCTACTGGACGTCGATCCGTCGGTTTACCGCGTCGAGGGTGGCGCGGGCGAAGCCGAGTTGCTCGTTGTTATCCGGCATCACCGCCGTCCCGATGAGGGGATTGGTGAGCAGCGGATCAGATACAGCCACCAGCGCAATGGACACGCTGGCCGTCTCCGTTACCGACGCCTCAATCGCCTCGAACTCACGGTTTCCGGCGCTTGTCAGGGCATCGAGGGTCGCTCGGGCCACCAACAGGGGTCGGACCGTCGCGCCCGGCGGCCCGGCGGCCTCCCCGACATGGTCGGCTCCATCCCAGTGGAGGACCACCGTCACTGCAGCGCTGTCATCACTGGTCGACTCATCGACGCGATCTATGGCGGATCGAGGGGTATCAGTGCGTATTGAGCTTATAGAAGCGGTCATGATGGAAAGCAATCGGCAGCTATTGGAGCTCGCTTGAGGAGTTGTGGGGCGAGATCTAGCTCCGACGTTCGGGTCCTGTTCGGCCCCGAGCCGCCTCCGCATGGCGGTGCCGCCCGCATGGCGGCACTGTGCTCTACGGCGCACCCTGTTGGAGCGTTCGCCTGCCGGCAGACGAGTGTCTCAGTGCCCATGGCTCTTCGCATCTAGCTCCGGCGTTCGAGTCCTGCCCGGCCTCGAAAGCCTCCGCACGGAGGTGCCGCCCTTCGGGCGGCGCTGTGTTCTACGGCTCATCGCGGTGTGGCCCGGGGGCCCCAGCCCCAGGCCACCGAGTCCGCGCCTATCGGCGCCGTCTCAGTCGATCGGAACCCAGACCAGGGACAGCGAATCGACCGAGACATCGGTCTTTTCCAGGCCGATCTCAATGGTCTCGATGTCGGCGGCCTTCTCGGCCCACTCTTCGGCTATTTCGGCCACATCCTGCGCCATATCGCGCTCGAGTTCGTCGATATCTTCGACCTCGTCGCCGACCTTTCTTTGAGCCGACTCCAGTCTTCGCTCGGCCTTGCGAGTCATGGAACGCTTCGAGGTCGCAGTTGACAATGACCTCGTGTTCTTGCGTCCCAAGAGCACCCCCAGCACCGTGCCGGCGCCCGACATGAGTTCCTCTTGCTTGCGGGTGTCGACATCGAGCCGGGCGTCCTCGACCTTCTCCAACGCCCTGTCGAGCTGGTCGCGGGCGCGGTCGATTCTGGTTGCGTACTTCTTGGTGAGGGCGGCGACTGCGGCATCGGCTTTGCCATCGGCCAGCCGGGAGCAGCGCGCCTGGAACTCTGCCGCGGCTTCTTCGACTCGTCCGTAGACCTTCAGAGAAGGGTTCTTGAACACCTGTACCGCACGATTGCGATACAGGTGATTTCGGATGTCACTGCTGATTCCGGAGAACCACTGCTTCGTGTGAATCGGCACATCTGGGATCACAAACGTTGCTTCGGACGGGGGTTCGTTCAGGAAGTCGCGCTGGTCGTGATCGACCGAGTGCGCCGCAGCCGGATCGAAGTCGTCCCCGATGGGGAAGTAGATCGCCTCCCATTCCTCATTGTGATCGATCGCGGCGTAGCGATCGTCGAATGTGAGGTGGACGCGGGCCGCCAGGCCCAAGGCGTATCTGCGCGACGACTTGCTTGCCCCGATGGCGTCGGCCCACGGGGCGCCCGGGTCCAGGAATCCGACCGGCACTCCCGAAGCAACCTTGGGGGCGACGAGGCTCGCATCGTCGGAACTAGGGACGGATTCCGTTGGGGAAGGTGCGGATTCGGCGCGGCGCGGATCGCCTTCTGTGAGTGCCGTCAGTTCGCTGCGGGTGAGGGGGCCCCGCAGATATGACATCGCCCACCGGGTCGTAAAGACCGCCGGCTCGCGCTCGCGTGTGTTGTGGAGCAGGAAGGTTCGTTTGCCGAGACTCGAGATGAGAGCGTCGAGTTCTGCGACGTCTACATCGCCGCTGGCAGATTGGAGCGCTTCCAATATCCGGGCCTTATCACGCTCCGTCTGTAGGCGTCCGATACACCATGTACCGGCATTGGACATTGCCTTGTAGTCGAGATCCACCGGATTCTGTGTGGAGAGGATCATGCCGATTCCGAAAGCGCGGGCCTGCTTGAGGATCGTCAGGATGGGCTTCTTGGCAGGGGGCGCCGCCGTCGGAGGCACGAATCCGAAGACCTCGTCCATGTAGATGAGAGCTCGCAAGTCGCCGGACCCGGGCTGAGACCGCATCCAGGTGATCATCTTGCCGAGGACCATGGTGACCACGAACTGTCGTTCCTCATCGGAGAGATGAGCGAGGTAGACGATCGACGCCTGCGGCTTGCCAGCTTCGCTCCATAGGAGCCGTTCGACGTCGAGCGGAGGGCCACTGCGCCAGTCGGAGAAGGAAGGGGATGCGACAAGCGCATTGAGACGCATTGCCAGTTGGAGTCGGTCCTTTTCGGGGAAGAACGAATCGACCTCGAACACCCCGAGTTTCCTCATGGGAGGTCGATGGATCATCCCTATGAGCCTTTCGAGAGAGAGGTCTTCTCCGTCTCGCCAGGCTCGCTCGACGAGGTTCGAGACGAGGATGTGCTCACGGCTGGATAGCGGGTCCGCCTCGATGTCGACCAACGCCAGCAAACCCGTTACGAGTCCCTCTATCTCGTCTCGCGCCGCCTCGGCATCGTCGCCCCAGTCGACTCGAGGCGCCGCCAGCGATCCGAGGATGTTCAACGGAACGCCGGCTCGGGACCCGGGTGTGTAGACGGTGAAGTCTGCGGCAGCACGCAGATCCGCGATGTCATCGCCGTCGAGGCCCCAGGACTCGAGTCCACTCTTCCAGAGTTGAGCAGTTTGCACCGCCGACTCCGCAACAGATAGATCGTTGCGTCGTGCGTGTGTCTCGTCGATCCAGGGCTCGAAGTCGGAAGGTGCCAGGTCGGGAAACGTCAGTAGAAGATTCGTCATGTCACCTTTTGGATCGAGGATCAGCACCGGAATACCGGACCGCAGAGCTTCCTCGATGAAGATGATTCCCAGACCCGTCTTGCCGGATCCGGTCATGCCGACGATGACCCCGTGCGTGGTGAGGTCTCCGGCGTCGTAGTCGAGCATGTCGGCGGAGCGATCACCGGACTCGGGATCGACGATGGCGCCGAGGTTGAAGATTGTCTTGGCCATTGACCAGCGAGTTTACGGACCAGCCGGGGTTCACAGTCTGCGGGCTTGACCCCGTTTCCCGTTTCCCGAATCCTGTCGCGACCGGCGTCGGGAAACGGAGACCGGAAAGTGTCAGGTCCCGGTCGGAGGCTTCGCGGGCGATCACTATCCTCGCCGTGATGCGTACTCGTCTTGCTCTCGCCCTTGTCGCCCTTTCCCTTGTGGCAGCGGCCTGCACCGGCGGCGGCTCCGGCACCGGTCCCGACATCGAAATCGAGCGCCGGATCGGATTCGCCGTCATCGTTGAGAATCGCGCTGAAGGAGCCTCGATCGGTTTCTCGTCCGATCGCGACGCAGTCGCGGGCGAGGAGTTTGACGTCACCGACTCGGTGTGGCGGATCGACGATGGTCCTTGGATCGAACCGCCGGTGACATGTCTCGGCAAAGGGCAACGGATTGAACTCGGTATCGCTCAGGTGGAGAACGAGGAGCGTCCGGGGTTGCTCAAGGATCGGGTCGTCTGGGTCGCTTGTCTTGCTCCTGAGGATTCTTGAGTTGGGAGTCGGCGAGCCCTCCTAGGCCGGGACAGCCTGTCTGATTGCTTCGACGGCTTCGTCGGCGGTGGCAACGCACCTGACCAGTCCGGTATCGGTCGCCAATTGTGATCCGAGGTGGTTGACCAGCCGGTGCCAGGTGGGGCCGACGGTAACTACCGGCTTGGGTTCTTCGCCGGAGAAGCGTGCCACGAACGCCAGGTTCCAAGCGACGCCGAGCTCGGCGAATGTGCCCAGGCTTCCCGGCAGCACGATCGTTCCGGCGCTGATGTTTGTGAGCTGATGAATCCGTTCAACTAGATGTTCGGCTTCTCGCTCTTCATCTACGAACCCGTTGGCACCAGCGCGATCTCGAAAGACGGCCGGCACGGTGACCCCGACCACACGACCACCTGCCTGGCTGGCTCCCTTGGATACCGCTTCCATCAAGCCTCCGTATCCGCCGGTGACGACTCCGTACCCCGCCTCGGCGAGGAGACGGCCACAGATAACTCCGTCTTCGTATGTTCCGTCGCCGGGAATCGACTTGGAGGCTCCGAAGACGGCGATGATCTTGTTGCTCACGGGGAGGGAGATTAGAGACCTAGCTTCTGTTCCGACTCCCGACTCCCGACCCCCGACTCCCGACCGACGGCCTTCTCTGATCGGGCATCGGGCATCGGGCGTCGAGAAACGGATACCGTTCAATCACGACCACACCGGGAGCCAGTCATTCCTTACCGCACGATTATCGAGCCGTTCAAGATTCATTCGGTGCAGGCCATAGCCATGCCGGGGGCAGATGAACGCGAAGCTGCGCTGCGAGAAGCCGGGTACAACCTGTTTGGCCTGAAGGCCGACGACGTGATCATCGACCTTCTCACCGACTCCGGAACCGGCGCGATGTCTGCCGCCCAATGGGGGGCAATGATGGTCGGCGACGAGACATACGCCGGCAGCCGGTCCTACGAACGGCTGCGCTCGGTTGTCGAAGACCTTACGGGCATGCCCGAGGTGATCCCGACCCACCAGGGGAGGGCATCCGAGCGAATTCTCTTTTCGATCGTCGCCGAGGAGGGGATGGTCGTTCCCAACAACACCCACTTCGACACGACCAGAGCAAACGTCCAATTCCAGGGGGCGGAAGCGCGCGATCTGGTCATCGCCGAGGGCCGCGACCCCGCCGCCGACCACCCGTTCAAGGGCAACATGGACGTCGAGGCTCTCAGAGAGACCATCGCCGAGGTGGGTCGAGATCGAATACCCCTGGTGATGGTGACCGTGACCAACAACAGCGGCGGCGGTCAACCCGTGTCGCTGGAGAACCTTCGTGAGGTTCGAGCCGTGTGCGATGAGCACGAGATCCCGTTCTTCCTCGACGCGTGCCGGTTCGCCGAGAACGCCTGGTTCATCAAGACTCGCGAGGCCGGATACGCCGACCGCACGCCCCGCCAGATCGCGCAGGAGATGTTCTCGCTTGCCGACGGCATCACCTTCTCTGCCAAGAAAGACGGTCTGGCCAACATTGGTGGTCTCCTGGTGATGCGGGACGCTGAGATTGCCGCGCAGTGCCGCAACTTGCTGATACTCACCGAGGGGTTTCCCACATATGGTGGGTTGGCGGGTAGAGATCTGGAGGCCATCGCCGTTGGACTCGACGAGGTCCTCGAGGAGAGCTACCTGCAGTACCGCATCAGGAGCACCGAGTACCTGGCCGAGAAGTGTCGCAATGCGGGGGTGCCGCTTGTTTGGCCGCCTGGTGGCCATGCCGTCTACCTCGACGCCAAGGCACTACTGCCGCACATTCCTCAATCGGAGTACCCGGCGCAGTCGCTGGCGATCGAGTTGTACCGCGACGGAGGGGTTCGTGGGGTCGAGATCGGATCGGTCATGTTCGGCATTGTGCACGAAGACGGGACCGAGGATCCGGCTCCGATGGAGTTGGTACGACTCGCCATCCCGCGGCGCACCTACACCCAAAGCCATATCGATTTCGTGGCGGAGGTGGTCCTATCGGTTGCCGAACGCGCCGCGTCGCTTCCCGGGTACCGCATCGTCGAACAGGCTCCGTGGTTGCGCCACTTCACGGCACAATTTGAGCCGGTTGGTTAGTCCTTAGTCCTTAGTCCTTGGCAAGAATGCAGGCTGCAGGCTTCCGCTACGCGCCCGGCGGGCCGTAGCGCTCCAGGCCGCGTGCGATGTCTTGCCGCTCATCGACGCTGAACCAGGAACGGCCGTCCTCGCCCCAATCGGTCCACGTATCGTGCGGCACCTCATCGACGTCCATGGCATCGAGCAGCGTTTGGAATCCCTTCCCGGCGACGGCCCCTTGCGAAGCGGCGGTGACGAAGCTGATGGGGTACACCGCGCAGGTGACCTGTCGTACTCGGTGGTGCGTCGGCACGACGGTTCGTCCCTGGTATCGAGCAATCAGAGCCCGGAGGGTTTCGGGGCGAGTCCACGGGTGATCGACCGCGACCAGGAGAACGGCCTCGGGTTTCAAGCCGTATTGATCGCAGAAGTCAGTGACCGCGGCAAGGCCGCTGAGAGGACCGGTGCCGGGGTGATCTTCGACTCGGGGGAGTCCGTTCAACGGAGTGTTCCCGAGTGCAACCGAGCGGGCGTCGGCGGGCAGCGCAGCGGCCACGGCTTGTGACACCCAAGTGCTCATTGAGCGTCCGGCGATCTCCACCAGCGCCTTGTTCGCGCCCATTCGGCTGGATGCGCCACCGACCAGGATGGCGCCGAGAACTTCGGTCATTCGGACATGGTACGGATCGCGCTGATCTCAGGGCTCTTCGAACGGGGAATAGAGGTGGCGGCGGGTGGTGTCCCGAGCACTCACAGGAGGGGGCGCTGTGCACGCCGGAAAGCGCCACCCGCCAGCCAACCTCACTCAGGGAGGGTGACTGTTCGATGGGTATGCCCGGTAGGGTCGAATGGCCCTTCCGGCTCCAGCGGCGACAAGCGTCGTCACCATGGGATATCGTGGTGCCTCCCGACAGACCCAGGTGATGGACATGGACCAGGCCGGCTTCCTCAAGCAGACCCCGCTGTTCTCCGGATTCAGCGACAAAGACATCGCCAGCGTGCTCGGCACCGCCAAGGAACGTGAGTTTGCCGCCGGCGATTCGATCATCGCGGACGGTCAGGAGGGGGGACGAGGGTTCTACTTGGTTCTGTTGGGAGCAGCGGAGGCACGCAAGGGTGAGACGCTGCTGGCGGAGTTCGGACCGGGTGACTATTTCGGTGAGATGGCACTCTTGCTGGAGGACACGCCGAGCACTCCCGACGCGGTTGCTACCTCAGATACGCGCTGACTTGCGATCACCCAGTGGGATCTGCGTGCACTCATCAAGGTTCATCCGGAGATCGGTGTGAAGATGATGGCCGAACTCGCACGGCGTCTGCGCGACACGGATGCCACTCCGTCCAACTGACCGCCGTCGCGGCAGCCAACCTCTGACGGTGGAGAAACAGTGAATCTCGAATTGCGTGTGCTCGGCTGCCGCGGGTCGATGGCCGTGACCGGCGACTCCCATCGCAGATACGGTGGCAATACAACTTGCTTCGAGATGGAAGCGGAGCCCGGGCACCATCTCATGATCGATGGTGGGACTGGGCTGCGGAGCCTCCAGCGGGAAGCCGCCGGCGGGGGCCCCCTGAGGTATTCGATTCTGCTGACCCACTATCACTGGGATCACATTCAGGGACTGCCTGCATTCCAGCCCCTGTTCGAGGCCGGTAATCAAGTGACCATCTACGGGCCACGATTCGATGATCGAGGCGTCGCTGAGTCGCTCGGTGCCGTTATCCGTCCGCCGTGGTGGCCCATATCCCTGGATGAGGTTGCCGCTGATGTGTCCTTCCGTGACCTGAGCGGACCGTTTGCGGTTGGTCCGATCACTGTTCGTCATGCCGAGGGGAGTCACCCTCAGGGCGTTGTCTTCTTCCGACTGGAGGGACCAAACAGGTCGATAGTCATCGCCACCGATCACGAAGCCGGGAACACCGACGCCGATGCCAGGCTGATCTCGCTCGCATCGAAGTCGGATGTGCTGGTGCACGATGCCCAGTACACGCCGGACGAGGTCGGGACGACCCGCAAGGGCTGGGGACACAGCAGCTATGAGTCGGCAGTGCGGGCCGCCCAGGATGCCGGTGTCAATCGTCTGGTGCTCACCAGCCATGATCCGGATCGGACGGACGAAGACATAGATCGGCTCAGATCGATGGCTCGCGCGATGTTCCCGAATACGGATGCCGCCTACGAAGGCATGACGATTCCGCTGTAGAGCGTGATCAGATCGAGGGGTCCCGGCCCGACACTGGAGCTCGAAGGGCGACGTTTCCCGTTGCCCGTCTCCCGTTTCCCGAATGGTGTTGTTGGAGCTGTCGTGATGCTTGAAGCTACCGCGACTTGATTCGGGAAACGGGGAACTGGAAACGGGGAACGACGTTGACCGGGGCCACGGCACATGCGCCCGCCCTCTCAGCTGGCCGGGATCCAGTCCTGTTCGAAGTCGCTCTGCGAGTTCCACAACAGCCAACCCATGCCATATGAATCGGCCACGGCGATCGCCTCGCGTATCTGGGCGGCCGACCAGCCGAACGCCTGGAGCCAGGGGCGCAGGTGCGCACCGCCTTGGAGGCGGGTGACGCTCGATCCCAGTGCCTCTCCGATGACCTCTTCGGGGTAGTTGTTCGGATTGTCCAGGTTGAGCCAACCGTTGGCGTAATGGCTGGGGTAGATCATCGGACTGATCGCATCCACCGCCCACGACAACTCCTCGATCTTCTGGCCGATACCTTGGTCGTTCTGAACCGAAAGGACGATCGAGAAGATGTCCGCCGACACCGCGCAACCTTCGGCATTGATCCGCTCTCTGGCCTCACTCAGGAAGGCATTGATCGTCGCCACCCTGCCCTCCTGGGTGGCAGCCGCCTCCGGGTCGTCGTACACCGCAACCGAGGTCTTGCCATCGGTCGGGAATCGCACGTAGTCGAATTGGACTTCGTCGAATCCGAATCGGCACGCTTCGAGGCCCATCCGGATCGGATAGTCCCACGATTCGGGGTCGGTGGGATCCATCCATCCGATGCCCTGCCAGTTGCGCCACGGTTCGCCGGTCTCGCTGTTGAGGATGGCGCGCTTCGGGAAATGCCTTGCCGAAAACTCGTCCTGGAAGGTGACGATCCTGGTGATCGTGTAGAGACCATGCTCCTTGGCGAGAGCCAGACGCTCGTGGACGTCGTACTTGTTGATGATGGCCTCCATCGGGAACGCCTCGAAGTCCTCCGACAGGTACATCACCTCGCCGAACTCGTTCTTGGTGTCGAATGCGAATGCGTTGATGACGGTCTCATCTGCGATCCGGAGCAACTCTCGGTACTCGGGGTTGGTGGTGTCGTATCCGAAGATGCGTATGCCTTTGATGATGAACGGACCCATCGGGATGTCCTGGCGCTCTGAGCTCCCATCCCACTCGAACGATTCTTCCTCCCAGGTCGGCTTGGAGATCGTGACCTCGCCCGGGGCAGCGGCAACAACCTCGAACGAGCCGAATTCGGCGGTGAGAACTTCGTGCTCTCCGATCCTCACCGTGGCTCCAACGACTCCCGTGCTGTTGTTGGTCACACGCCCCTGGAGAATGAGTGGCTCCATCTGTAGCTGGAGCGGCCCCTCGGTGGGCAAAGCGTCGACTTTGTAAATGGCCGTGTTGTAGCCGGGCGCTTCGACCCGAAGCGAGGTTGGGGTGTCGAAGGCGATGAAGGCGCTCCCACCCTCGACGCTGGTGGTCTGGTGGCCGTTGTCGGCCGTGATGATCGCTCCGGTGAGCGGAGCCCTTTCGTATCCGAGAATGGCGAGGTGAGTCGTCTCAGGTTGGATCATGCCGGCGATCATCCGGACTCCCAGGATGAGTCCAATGATGAAGGTGGGGACCAGCAGGACCTTGAAGAGGTTCCTGATGAACCGGGCACGGCGCTGTCGGTAACCGGCGCCGTGGCGCCGCCTCCCGCTGAAAATTTCGAGACCTGGACTGGGGCGTCTGCTGACCATGGCTCCACGACGTGTCGGTTGGACCGATGCGAGGCGAGATTAGGCCGGGGTCGACTCCTCTGTATCTACTAGATCGTTGCGAACTAGCGTCCACACAATGACCGATCCAGAGCCCGCAGCTGAAACCCTCGAGGAATTCGCCCAGTCCCTGTCTTATGGGGAACGTTCCGACCTCTCATTCAAGTTCCTGGCGCGGCTCGGAGGACCCAGGATCGGTGATTCCCTTGCCCAGATGCTGGAGGCCATCGGAGCTCTGTTCGACACCGGCGACCCGATGGATCTGATAGAGCTCGCCACTCGGCTCCAGGCAGAGGGTTATCAGTCGCGTCCGCTCACCGAGCGATACCGCTACGACGAGGGACCATTTACGCGGTCGGAACGCCCGGTGTCCGAATCCCAGATTGCCTTGCTCACCTCCAGCGGCCACTTTGCCACCGATGACGATCCGCAGCCGCTCGGAGCCCAGGCAATGAGTCAAGTCGAGGCAGAGTCGAGGATCGGAGAGTTTCTCAGGGAGGCTCCGGCGCTGTCGGAGATCCCGGTATCCAGTTCGGCGGACGTCATCGAGGTTCGTCACGGCGGATACGACGTTCGCGGCTCTCTCACCGATCACAACGTCTCACTCCCGCTCGGACGACTGCGAGAGCTCGAACAGGAGGGAATCATCGGATCGCTCCACGAGGTCGCCTACTCGTTCGTCGGGGCCTGTGCTCAGACCCGGTTGATCAATCACACCGCACCTGATTGGGCGGATCGGCTCAAGTCCACCGGATCCGATGTCGTGCTTCTGATACCCGTCTGACCGGTGTGCCACGTGTCGGTCGGGCACGTTGCGCGGGCTCTCGAAGCGGCAGGGATGAGGACCGTTGCGGTCTATGTCGAAGCGTTTTCGCACTACGCCGAAGCGATGCACCTGCCTCGGACGCTGGTCACGCCGCATCCGATGGGGCGCCCCGTGGGTCCACCCTTCGCGGCTGGGAGGCAGCGCCAGGTGATCGAGGCCGCGCTGCGCCTGGTCGACACGGCCGAGGTTCCCGGAACGCTCGAGCGAATCGGCGGTGCCTATCACCCTGGTTCGTCGACCCCATAGACTCTTACCCGATGCTGAATGATGCGATCACAGTTCGCGACTCCTGGGTCACTGCCGGCAAGACGGTGGCGGCTGCGACCGTGATCCGAACCTGGGGTTCCTCTCCGTGGCCTGCCGGATCGCGGTTTCTCGTCTCGAGCGAAGGGGAGACGCACGGATCGGTGAGCGGTGGGTGTGTGGAGGAGGACCTCCGGCTCAGGGCACTGCGGGTTCTCGAAACCGGAGTGCCGGAGACGGTCACCTACGGGGTCTCCAATCAGGATGCCTTCGAGGTCGGTCTGGCCTGCGGCGGGACGATCGAGGTCTTTGTCCAACCGTGGTGAACGAGATCCTCACCGCGGCTGCGGCCCTGACGGCTGCAGGTGATCGAGGAGCGATGGCGACGCTGATCGAAGGACCCGGAGCCGGTCGAGCGGTCTTGGTCGACGCCGCCGGTGTGGTGTTGCAGGGCCATGATCTGCCCGAAGCGGTGGCGACCTTGGTGCCGGTGGTTCTCGAGCAGGGGAAGCCGCGTGTGGCAGAAGCCGACGGCAACACCTGGTTCGTCGAGCCGGTATTGCCTCCTCCGAAACTCATCGTTTTGGGAGCGATAGCTGCGGCCGACGCCCTCGTTCCGATGGCGATTGCCGCTGGGTTCGCGGTGCACGTCATCGACACCCGGGAGTGGCTGGCGGACGAAGTGCGATATCCCGGTGCCGCCTCGGTCCGATGCGGGGTTCCGATCGAGAGGCTGCAGGAGGTCGGGGTCGATGTTGCTACCTCGGTCGTTTCGTTCTTGCACGAAGCCCGGTTGGAGGACGAGGTTCTGATCGAGGCGTTGAGCAGACCAGCCCGATACACCGGATCGATGGGCTCCGGGAAGAACTCTTCGGCCAAGCGAGAGCGGCTCGCCGCGGCCGGAGTCGACCCGACCCTTCTGGAACGGTTACGTGCTCCGATAGGTCTGTCAATCGGATCTAGAACACCGCAGGAGATGGCGGTGGCCGTACTGGCCGAGGTAGTCGCAGTCGGCCGTGGGCACGGCTGAGCCTCTTGCTCCTCGGGGAAGGATGACATCGTGAATCGTCGCCGCGTGATCAACCCGGCGGGCCACTATCCGCCGATACGGTCGTACTACTCACAAGCGGTTCGGGTTGAACACGGCGCGCTGCTCTTTACTTCGGCAGAGGCCCCATTCGACCCGGACGGGACGCTGGTCGGGGAGGGGGATGCGGCCGCGCAAATGCGACAGTGTCTGGAGAACCTGGTGATCACGGTCGAAGCCGCCGGTGCCTCAATGGATGACGTGATTTCTATGGACGTGCTGCTGGTGGATGTCGACGACTTCGAGCGAATTGCGCCGGTACGGGAGGAATACTTCCCGAGTGATGGTCCGGCTGCTTTCCTCGCCGCGGGTCTGGTGTTCCCGATTCCAGGAATGTTGCTGGAGATCCGGGCGGTGGTCGCCGTTCCTTAGGAGTCTGCTGAGTGACATACATTGTTCAGCTGGCTCCTCATCAGCCGCCGTGATGCTGGCGGTGGACGAGGTCGTCGATCGGCTTCCGACCTCGCATGCCTCCGGCGCGTCTCGCCTTCCGCAGTCGCTTCTCTCCGTCTTCGAAGGGATGGCCGATCGCAATCGCGTATCGGCAAGAAAAGCCTTCCGGGAGTGCGAGCACTCTCGTCGCCGTGTCCTTGTGGTGCAGGGTTATCGGACATGAGCCGATTCCCAGAGCCGCCGCGGCAAGCATCACGTTTTGAGCGACGCGGCCGATGTCGAACGGGTTGCCCTCCGGAGTCTGGACCAGTGCAATTGTGACGGTCGAGTTACGGAGCGGATCGGTGAAATCTCCAGCTTCGGCGAGCGCGCTGAGCTGATCTCCGTCGACGACGATGAACTCCCATCCCTGTCGGTTCTTGGACGACCCCGTCCACCGAGCTGCCTCGAGAATGGCGGCCATCTGTTCGGGGGTGATGGGATCGTCGGTGAAGGCGCGAACCACCCGGAGTCCCAGAACGCGCTCATACATCTTTGGGGAATGGTTAATGAGACTCATTCCCGCACCCTACCGGCGCGGCCAGATCGCAAACACGAACCCGGCGACGGCTCCGATGGCGCCGAACACGAATGCCTCGACAACCGCACCGCCGCTGGGGAGAAGCGATGGGCCGGTTAGGCGGTCGGTGACACCGAGGCCCACTGTGGCACCGTAAGTCAGAACAAGCCCGATGGCCGACGCCGCAACGGCCGTCGGAGGTTTGAGCCGCCCGTTGAGAGCCGCCCCGACCGGGACGGCGATCGCGACCAGTGCGGGTGCGAGGTGATATGTGATCGTCGGGTTGGCGAACGCCAAGCCGACCCAGAGAATCGTGAGTCCCAGGCCGTACAGCGACGGTCGGATGATGGTGTGCATTCTGTTGTGAACACCGACGACGGATGTTCGATTTCGGGTTTGGATCTGAGATTGCAGACTCCCGGCTCCCGACCCCCGACTCAAACCCGGACCGACAATCCTCTCTGATCGGGCATCGGGCATCGGGCATCGGGCATTCGGCATCGGGACTCAGGACTCAGGACCCTGCGTTCACCCTGCCAGATCAGCAATCACCTTCCGCGCGATCGGTGCCGCCACCGACCCGCCCCCACCGCCCCCTTCGACCACGACCGCGATCGCGAGGTCATCCCAATACCCGATGAACCAGGCATGGGTGTCGGGGTCGTCTCCGTCGCCGAACTCCGCAGAGCCGGTCTTGCCGCGGACGCCTACTCCTGCAACTGCGGCGTTGGTTCCGGTGCCGGACCGTACGACCTCGAGCATCATGGCGTCGAGAGATGAGATGGCGGAGCGTTCGAGTTCGACCCCTTCAGCGCGGATTGCCTGGGCGATCACGGTAGGAGGTCTCCAGGTCCCGGCGGCGATCGCCCCCGCCACCGATGCCATGTGGATGGGACTGGCCAGAACACGTGCTTGGCCGATCGACGCCGTGGCGAGCTCGGCGATGTCGATTGGCCGCGGGAAGGAACTGATCGCCGATGGAATTCCCAGGTTTGGTTCTGCTCCGAACCCGAAGGAGGCAGCGGTCTCTTCGAGCGAGGTCGCAGTCAAGGCCTCGACGGCCGCGGCTGCGAATGTCGTGTTGCAGGATGCTGTGAAGGCCTCGGTGAAGCCGATTGTTCCGAGGTCGGCGTCGCCGGCGTTACGAATCGATCGTCCGCCGAGAGTGACACCGGATGGGCACTCCACTTCGGTCGCGGTCGTGAAGCCGTTCTGGAGGAGACCCGTCGCGGTGATCACCTTGAAGGTGGATCCGGGTGGATAGGTGCCGAGCACGGCCCGATTGAAACCATCCGACGGCGGCCAACTGGCCACCCCTCTCACCTGGCTGGTGGCCGACTCGATCACTACCAAGGCAGCCGGGAAAGCAATGTCCCGCAGCGCCTGCTCGATGGCAGTTTGGACTGTGACGTCGATCGTCGTGAGGACATCCCGGGGTGTGGCGGCTTCGATGACGAAGAGGTCTTCGACGATCCGGCCGAATTTGTTGATGCGGACGATGGCGGTCCGGGGCCGGCCCGACAGCTGCGACTCATATTCCGCCTCGATCCCCGTCTGTCCGACCACGTCGGTCGGTCCGTAGGGGAAGCCGAGCCGACCCAGCTGGTCGGCAGTGATTGGACCCACGGAACCGATGAGGTGGCCGGCGAAGTCGTCGCGATACGGAAGCCGATCGGACCCGTCTCTGATTATCACGCCGGGGAGAGCCTCGAGCTCCTCACCGACGGTTGCATACACGACGAGCTTGATGTTGCCGACGGGAACGAACCAATCGGGCTGCACCGCCGGCCGCCCAAGCTCCTCGGCAACAGTGACGGGATCGATTCCCGCGAGCCTGGCCAGGTCCGATTTCAGCGTGTCGAGGTCGTCGATGCGGGAGGGGACGATTCCGACCACCTTGATCGCTTCGACACCTGCGAGTGGCGTTCCGTCTGCGGCGAGAATCGAAGCTCGCGGCAGCCATGATCGGTCCACCCGGAGAGTGTCCCCGGGCTCGAGCGACGGATACAGGGCGGCGGCCGACCAAATGCTTGTCCACGGCGAGCCTCCCACCAGGGTGACGGTGGTTTCGTACGACCACGGCCCCACCTCGATGAGGTCGAGTGTCAGCCGAACGGTTATTTCCGCGGTCGTTTCGGTGAAACGGTTGCGGATGACGACGAACGACCCGCCTGCCAGCCCAATGGCGCTCGCCCAGTCGTCGAGTTCTTCTTGGATCGTTGCCGGGGGATCGGTCCCCAGTGAGGCGACGGCGAACCCGTCGCGGACCAGTACCGCATCGTAGAAGCGCCCGGCGATTTCGACGGCTGCGAGCCTCGTCTGCTCGGTGACGACGATTGTCGAAGAGGCAGAGGCGGGAACCGTCGTCGTACCGGCACCCGGATCGATGCCGGTGCCGGTGGCACAAGCAGACACCACCAAGGCCAGGACAACTAGAAGTGGGCGCATCAGACGGATGGTACGGGGCGTTCGGAAGCGTGCAGCGTCGTGTCGCCAGGCTTCGGAGTCGGAGGGTCCCCCCCTCCAAAAGCCTTCGGCTTTTGACTCCCCCTCGAGGGGGGAGTGATTCTTTCTTGCTAATTGCTGACAGAACGCCCCGCGATGTCACGCTTTGTGCGTCAGGGGGTCACAATGCCGGATGCGTTGGATCGCCGCGGTGTCACTCGTGGTCTCCGCCTGTGCGACCGGCACCGGGGTGGATGTGTCGCCTGTGCCGACTGCAACATCCAGTCCATCGGTGGAGACATCGCTTCCCCCGACGGCTTCGACGGTTCCGCCCACGACGGCGCTTTCCGCTCTGTCCGTGTGTGAGAGTTATTCGGAGCCGATGGCACTGGGGTCCATCACAGATCCCGATCTGATCGAGGTGAGCGGCATCGCCATCGGATCCGAAGGCGTGGTCTGGGCTCACAACGACTCGGGTTCTGTCCCGCGGCTCTGGGCACTGGATGTCTCGGGGGCGGTACTGCAGACGGTCGCGATATCGGCCAGGAACATCGATTGGGAAGACATCTCGATCGGACCCGGTCCGGACGGAGCCACGTATCTGTACCTGGCGGATATCGGAGACAACCTGCGGCGGCGGGCCTCAGTGACGATTCATCGGTTCGTCGAACCGGGATCTTCCGACGACCGAGCCGAAGTGGTCGAGTCCCTTTCGGTGACCTATCCCGGTGGTCCGGTCGACGCTGAGGCATTCTTTGTCGATCCGGGTACCGGCGATTCCTTCATCGTGACCAAGACTCCGACCGGACGGTCGATCGTTCTCCGGATTCCGGCCGGAGCGTGGTCGCAGCCATCGACCGAGGCGCAGCAGGTGGCGACCGTCGATCTCGGTGCGTTGTCGCTGGTCACTGCGGGGTCGATCAGTCCCGATGGGTCCCTCATTGCTCTCCGTACCTATCTGGACGTCTGGCTGTGGGAGCGTCGTGCCGGTGAAACCGTTGCCGATGCGTTGCGGGGAGTTCCCTGCAGGGCTCCCGCGGCCGCCGAGCCGCAGGGTGAGGCACTGGGATTCGACGGGACCGGCTATCTGACCATCAGCGAGGGCGTCGGCGCAGTGATCTACCGCGTTAGCCGCTGAGTGTCGACTTCTTCGACCCTGCGATCAGCACAACGCCTGCTCCGAGTGACACCCAAGGGGCGATCCCGAGGAAGTCGAAGACATCTCCGAACGTTCCGCCGGAGTCTGTGATCCCGCGGTACATCTGAACCAGGAACGCTGCGGTGATTGCTATCGCCAGCAACCCCATGAGCCTGAGCAGCGATGGGTTGGGCTTCTTCATTACTGCGAGGGCGAGAGCGATCACCGCGATCCCAATGATCACCCAACCGAGATATGGGGAACCCGCTGCGTTGAGGTCCCACAGGAAGGACAAGGCGACGTCGAGTGAGTTGACCGAGGTGAATCCGCTCACCCACGGCAGGAATGCAGCCAACAACAGGGCGGCTGCTCCTATAAGGGGAAGTGGACGCAACTCGATTCCCCCCAGGTTCACCGTTGCCGACGTCGTCGCCGACGCGGCTCCGATCTCCTGGAGTTGGCGCGCATCGATCCATCCCGTCCAGTCATTCGAGCCGACGACCCGAGCCCAGTCTCCACGCTGCTCGGCGACGACCAACTCGACACCGGGCTCCAGTCGGGTCACGGGCTGTTGCGACGGGTCGGGTTCGGCCCACGCACGCATCCCGGCGGAGGGCACCCGATGGGTCGGGTTCCACCCGGTGGTCGGAGCCGTCGCGGTTGGGGTGGTCGTTTCGGGAGCCGTATCCGTTTTGGGGTTCTCGGCAGCACCTGTCGTTACAGGCTCGTGAACCCGGGTTTCGGTCACCGTTGTTTGGCCGATGGTGTCGACTGCAGCCACCAACTCATTGAGCGCCGTCATGAAGGTTTGCCGACTCAATCCGTCGACGTAAACGTGGTTCGTCACGGTGATGAGGACGCCGGCGCGGTCCACTGCAGCCACCGCGTGCATCGTTGTGCCGCGATCCGGGAAGGCCGCGATCACGGCGTCGGCCCGCGCCGCACCCGCCCCCTCCTCTGTGGTGACGTGCGTGATCACGATCCGTCCATCATCGGCGGACAGTCCGAGTTCCAGTGGCGGATTGCCGTCGACTACGACGGCGCCGGATTCGTCGATCGTGAATCCGCTCTCGCCTGTTAGCCAGTCTGCGACCTTTTCGAGTGCCTTCTGCGGGGTGATATCGGCCATGATGGGAACGCTACTCGGGTCGGTGGCCCGATGAGATCGGCGAGTAGGGTGACTCGGCGGCGAGGAGGAGCGTCATGGTCGTTGAACGTCCGGCCTTCACGATCGGCATCGAGGAGGAATACCTCCTGGTGGACCCCGAGACCAGAGATCTGTTGCGAGATCCTCCGGACAGCCTCATGAAGGAGTGCGAGGAGGTGCTCGGCCCTCAGGTCGGCCACGAGTTCCTGAGGGCTCAGGTAGAGGTCGGCACCAAGGTGGCGAGCACGGTGGCGGAGGCCCGCCAGGACCTCGTTCTGCTGCGACGAGGTCTTCGTGACGTCGCAGATCGCAACGGCATTGCCTTCATTGCCGCCTCGAGCCACCCCTTCGCCAATTGGGCGGATCAGCAGATCACCGACAAGGCTCGGTATCGCATGTTGGCCGACGACCTGCAGGCTGTGGTTCGGCGTCTGGTGATTTGCGGCATGCACGTTCACGTCGGGATCGAGGATCCCGAGATGCGGATCGACCTCATGAACCAGGTGACGTATTTCTTGCC
>JAZGIX010000111.1:0-3234 GCA_036482315.1 Acidimicrobiia bacterium
CAGCTCGGCGATCTGGACGGCATTGAGCGCCGCCCCCTTGCGGAGATTGTCGCCCACGACCCAGAAAGAGAGGCCACCCGGTCGGCCGAGCGTCGGTCGGAGCCGACCCGCCAGCACCTCATCGATCCCGGCTGCGTCGAGCGGAGTCGGCACCTTGTCCGACCACAGTTCGATTCCGGGTGCGGCACCAATGAGCTCCTCGGCTTCAGTGACACTCACGTCTCGCTCGAACCACGCCGAAGCAGCGATGCCGTGACTCACCATCACCGGGACTCTGACGCAGGTCGGTTCAATCGCTACCTCTGGTGCGTCGAGGATCTTGTGGGTCTCATTCACCAACTTGAGCTCTTCGTCGGTGTAGCCCTCGCTCACCTCGGAGCCCGCAAACGGGAGCACGTTCCAACCGATCGGGCGAACGTAGAGGCCACCGGCCGGCTCCTTCCAGGTTCCGTCGCAGAGTGCCTGCGTGTCCTTTCCAAAGTGATCGACCTCTTGGAGAAGAGTGGTCATACCCTGTTGCCCCGATCCGGACACCGACTGGTAGGAGGTCGCCACCAACTGGGTGAGAGTGGCTGCCCGATGCAACGGGCCGAGGGCCATGAGGAGCACCATCGTCGTGCAGTTCGGGTTGGCGATTATGCCCTCGTGTCCGATCACGGCTTGATCGTTGACGTCGGCCACCACCAGCGGAACCTTCGGATCCATCCTCCAGGCGGATGAGTTGTCCACCACGACCGCGCCCGCCTCAGCGAACCTGGGAGCGAACTCCTGTGACCGGACGCCCCCAGCAGAAAAGAGGGCTATCTCGATTCCGGAAGGATCGGCTCCAGCCAGATTCTCTACGGTCACATCACCCCAGGCCGTCTCGATCGCCATGCCTGCCGATCGTTCCGACGCCATGAGCCGCAATTGCCCAACCGGGAATTTCCGCCTCTCCAAGGTGGCGAGCATCTCACGACCCACTGCTCCAGTGGCTCCGACGACCGCTACCGAAAGATCACTCACCGTTGCCGCTCCCGTCGAGGCCAAACGCGGTGTGCAGACGTTGCATGGCCCGATCCACATCGGACTCGTCGATCACACAAGACACCCGGATCGACGAAGTAGAGATCATGTCGATGTTCACTCCTTCGTCTGCCAACTCGCGGAACATCGTGGCAGCAACACCCGGTTCTGCACGCATGCCGGATCCGACTATCGACAGCCGGGCAATCTCCGCCGCCACGTCGACGCCACGTGCCCCGACCTCAGAGGCCATCGCCTCGGCAACCGTGCGAGCCACTTCTGCGTGCTCCCGCGGGACTGTGAACGAGATATCGGTGATGCCGCTCTCGGAAACGTTCTGCACGATCATGTCGACGCTGACCCCTTCGACCGCAAGCGGTTCAAAGAGGGCGGCGGCTACTCCGGGACGGTCGGGTACACCGTGCACTGTGATCTTCGTGGCCGCGGTGTCGTGTGCGATTCCGCGCACGATGGCCTGTTCCATCGTCTTCTCCTTCACCCAGGTTCCGGGGCCGTCGTGAAACGATGAGGCCACGTAGAGCGGCACCCCGAAGCGCATCCCGAACTCTACGGCCCGCGGCATCAGCACCCGCGCCCCTGCCGCTGCCAACTCGAGCATCTCGTCGAACGAGATCTCATCGATCCGCTGGGCCGAGCCAACCACCCGCGGATCGGCAGTGAACACTCCATCCACATCGGTGTAGATCTCGCAAGCATCGGCACCGAGAGCGGCAGCCATCGCGACGGCAGTTGCATCCGACCCACCGCGCCCCAGTGTCGTGACTTCCTTGGTGTCGGGCGAGACACCCTGGAATCCGGCGACGATGACCACCTGTCCGGCATCGAGCGCCTCCCGAACCCGAAACGGGCGGATGTCCTGGATCTTTGCTCCGCCGTGGGTGGTGTCGGTGAGAATCCCGGCTTGGGAACCGGTGAAGCTCAACGCCTCGACACCGAGGTCCTGAATCGCCATGGCCAGCAGCGCCATCGCCACCCGCTCTCCCGCGGTGAGCAACATATCCATCTCGCGCGGGTGCTCGTTGGTACTCACATCCGTGGAAAGGCGCAGCAGGTCGTCCGTCGTGTCGCCCATCGCCGAAACAATGACGACGACATCGTCTCCAGCCTTGCGACGGGCCGCCACACGGGCAGCCACATCGAGGATACGAGAGGCATCACCAATCGAGGTGCCGCCGTACTTCTGCACGACGAGGGACATGGAGGGGAGTGTATTAGGTAGTCGAAGCAGTGAGAGCGCATGGCTCGTCGGTATCCAGTATCCAGTATCCAGCCAGAAACCCGACACCCGACACCCGACACCCGACACCCGACACCAACGGGACTCTTGCTGAGTACTGGCTACTGGCTACTGATTACTGGCTACTGGTTACTGGCTACTCCTCCTACCCTCCCAACTCATGTCTCGCCGAACTCTTCTTACAGCCGTACTCACACTCGCCCTGGTGGCCGCATCATGTGGTGACGACGACACCGCGGCAACAACGTCCGCCGAGGCTCCCACACCAACCGCGGGAGCCCGGCCGGATCAGCCGAACACGATCTCCACGGTCGAGTACCTGGGCTTTCGGGCACAGGCGACGTTCTGTGGCGCGGACGCTCCTGCACCGGCGAACGAGATGGCCTTCTCGCAACCGGACGATCTTGGCCTCAGCGGGATCGTCACCGCGGTGATCACGACATCGTGCGGAGACGTGGTGATCGAACTCGATGCTGATGCCGCGCCCGAGACGGTGAATTCCTTCGTCTTCCTCGCCGAGCAAGACTATTTCAATGGGACGGTTTCCCATCGAGTCGTATCCGGTTTCATGATTCAGGCCGGTGATCCCACCGCCACCGGTCGCGCTGGACCCGGATACTCCATCCCCGACGAACTTCCGACCGAGGAAGGCTTCGTGTACGCCCGGGGAACGGTGGCCATGGCCAACGCCGGCCCCAATACCGGTGGTTCACAGTTCTTTATGGTCCTGGTGGACGTACCACTGCCTCCCTCATTCAGCGTGTTCGGGATGGTGACTTCGGGGCTCGACGTGATGGACCGGATCGCCGGAGTCCCCACGGTCGCCCGCGCCGCCGGACAGGAGCCGAGCAGCCCGCTCGAGACCGTGTACATCGAGAGCGTGACGATCCAACGCGGATGGCGGTCGATCTCCACACTCATTCTCGCTATTCGGATGGCAGCGACACACCCGCGGAGATCGTCACCAAGGC
>JAZGIX010000112.1:0-5878 GCA_036482315.1 Acidimicrobiia bacterium
TGGTTACTGGTTACTGGTTACTGGCTACTGGCTACTGGCTACTGGCTACTGGTTAGAACACTCTCAGTGCCGCGCGCACCACGGCCGCCCCCAGCACTATCGCCACCAGAAGAGCAATCAGCTTCATCGGTAGGGCTTCTCGGTCGGCGATTGCGCCACCACGAACTTCGGCGCCGAGCGCATGCTCGATTTCTGCTTCGAGCATCAACTCTTTCGCCCGCTCGACGGCACTCTCCGGAACCCAGATCTGAGTCACCGCCATACGACCCACCGTCACCGGATAGGGGCCGAGCGATTCGCCGTGCAGACGCGCCTCTATTCCGTCGGATCCGAGAACGGCAACGCAAACCCTCGCCGAGACGAGGTCCCCGACATCGGCGAGGTGAACGAAATGCTCCTGTGGATCCACAGCTCAATCGTACGGGTCCGCACACCCAATGTGCCGGGTACCGGTACCCTCGCCGCCGTGGAACGTCGAATCTTTGGACTGGAAAACGAGTATGGAGTGACCTGCACTCTGCGCGGGCAGCGTCGCCTGTCACCCGACGAGGTGGCCCGTTACCTGTTCCGGCGGGTGGTCTCCTGGGGACGAAGCTCAAACGTCTTTCTCGAAAACGGTGCCCGGCTCTACCTCGATGTCGGGAGCCACCCCGAGTACGCCACGCCCGAGTGCGACAGCCTGTACGACCTCGTCGCTCACGATCGGGCGGGCGAGCGGGTACTCGAAGGACTCCAGCATTCAGCCGAAGAGCGACTTGCGGAGGAAGGCATTCGGGGCGAGATCTACCTCTTCAAGAACAACACCGATTCCGCCGGGAACTCATATGGCTGCCACGAGAACTATCTGGTCAGTCGCCAGGGCGACTTCCAGAGGATGATCGACACCTTGATCCCGTTCTTTGTGAGCCGCCAGATATGGGCCGGGGCGGGGAAGCTGTTGCAGACAGCGCGCGGCGCGATGTATTCGATAGCGCAGCGCGCCGAACACATCTGGGAGGGAGTGTCGTCGGCCACCACCCGGAGTCGCCCGATCATCAACACCCGGGACGAACCTCACGCAGATGCCGAACGCTATCGCCGGCTCCACGTCATCGCCGGCGACTCCAACATGTCCGAATACCAGAGCTACGTGAAGGTGGGCGCCACCACCGCGTTGCTGCAGATGATCGAAGACGACGTCGTGTTCCGTGATCTCACGCTGGAGAACCCAATCAGAGCGATTCGCGAGATTTCACACGACACCACCTGTCGGCGGAGAATCCGGCTCGCCAACGGACGCGAGCTGTCGGCACTCGACATCCAGTGGGAGTACCTCGAACGTGTGATGAGGTACTCGCGCACGACCGGCTTCCCGCGCCAGATCGAGTCGGCGGTCGCCATGTGGGAACACCTCCTCACCGGTCTCGAGAAGGACCCGATGACGCTGCGCCGGGAGTGTGACTGGGTGGCCAAGCACCATCTGATCGAGGACTATCGCTCAAAGCGAGGCCTGGCTCTCAGCGACCCCAAGCTGGCTCTGATCGACCTCGCGTATCACGATGTGGTGCCGGAACGGGGTCTGTACTACATCCTGGAGCGGCGCGGAATGATGGAAAAGATCGTCACCAACGATGACGTCACCCGAGCCCTCACCAACCCGCCCGAGACCACTCGGGCCAAGCTGCGGGGAAGCTTCATAAAAGCCGCCAAAGCCGCCCACCGAGACTTCACCGTCGATTGGGTGCACCTCAAGCTAAACGACCACGGACAACGAACCGTCTTGTGCAAGGACCCGTTCAGAGCGGTGGATGAGCGGGTCGACAAGCTGATAGAGAGTCTCTAAAGCCGATGCCCGACACCCGACACCCGAATCGGGTGCGGCTATGAGCCGCTCGGTCGGGCATCGGGGATCGGGCAGCGCCTCCGGCAAACAGCACCGGACTATCTCACCCAACACCTTCGCCGTAATCTGATCGCCGCAATGAATCGCGTAATCGAACGTGTGCTCAACTTGCTGGCTTTCTTGCTCAGCGTCGGAAGGCCCGTGACGGCCGACGAGATTCGACACACAGTCGCCGGGTACGACCAGGAAACCGACGAGGCCTTCCGCCGCACGTTCGAACGCGACAAGGATCTCTTGCGGCAGCTCGGAGTGCCGATTCGGATGGAGCACACCGATGCCTGGGAAGTCGAGCAGGGTTACGTCGTTGCTCCCGATGAATATGCGCTCGACGATCCCGGACTCACCGACGAGGAGCGAACCGCACTCTGGATCGCCGCCACAATGGTGCGTCTCGGCGGGCAAGCTGCCGGTCCGGCCGCGATCTTCAAGCTCGGCGGGGCCTCTGCGCTGGCTGCAGGGGAACCGCTCACTGCCGATCTGGGGGCTGAGGGAGAGTCGCTGGCGGCTCTCTTTGCCGCAGTCTCCGAGCGACGCATGATCGGATTCACCTACAAGGCCAAGAAACGCAGGCTTGCGCCGTACGGACTCGCTCATCGCAGGGGACACTGGTACGTCGTCGGCGGTACGACCGACGGCATCAGGATCTTTCGGGTCGACCGGATGACCAACATCGCGGCTGGAGAGAAATCAAGCGCCTTCGAGCGGCCCGCCGGATTCAGGCTCCGTGACGAGCTTCCCGATGCACCATGGACCGCAGGCGAGGATGACGTCGTCGTTGAGGTCGCCTTCGACGCCGAGGTGGCTTGGTGGGCCCGGCGCCAGGTCGTGGCCTCTGCCACCATCACCGATGGATCGGACGGAGCCATCACAGTCCAATTGCCCGTCGCTCAGATCGACGCCTTCATTGGCTGGCTCATATCCTTCGACGACCACGCCGAGATACTCGCCCCGCCTGAAGTCCGAGCCAGGTTCATCGATCACGTTGTCGGCTCATGAGTAGTCCGCGTACGGCCGAACGCCTAAGCCGCATCCTCGCCATGCTCCCTTGGGTGATTGCCCATCCGGGAAGCACGGTCGAGGAAGTCTGTGAGCGCTTCAGCTACACGCGTTCCGAACTGCTCACAGACCTCAATCTCGTTCTCGTCTGCGGATTGCCCGGCTACGGCCCGGGGGAGCTCATGGACGCCTTCATCGACGAGGACGAGGTCGTGGTCGATGCGGCCGAATACTTCAGCCGGCCGGTCAGGTTGACTGCTGCCGAAGCGCTCATGCTGCTGGCGGCCGGAATGGCCGTCCTCTCGTCCGGTACGGCTCCGCCGGCTCTCGACTCGGCGGTGAAGAAGCTTCAATCGGTCATCGCTCCCGACGCCGAGAGCGTGACGGTCGATATCGGCTCCGAACCCGAGATCGCCACGACACTCCGCAAGGCGGCCTCCGCCGGACGGGTGGTGACAATCACCTACACCGCCATTGGATCCGGCGACACCACCAGCCGCGACATCGAGCCGTGGGGGGTCTTCAGCACGCTCGGCAATTGGTATGTGAACGGACACTGTCGCCGTGCCGATAGCGAGAGAGTGTTTCGGGTCGATCGGATTCGTGACCTGATCGAGACCAACGACAGGTTCGATCCCCCCTCGACCTCTTCGACGCCTGAGATTCGCTACTCGCCTTCCGTCGATGACGTCACCGCTCGCATCGCGCTGACGCCTGCAGCCTCGTGGGTCGCGGATTACTACCCCGTCGGCATTGTGTCTGATGGCCCCGATGGCAAGGTCATCGACTTCAGTGCAACGGATCCGATGGTCACCGCACGCCTTCTTCTCAGGCTCGGAGACAACGCTTCGCTGGTGTCCGGGGCCGAGGTTTCCGAGGCAACAGATTCCCTCAGAATGAGAATCGCGGCTCGCTATCGATGACTAATCGCCGGGCTACAAATGACTAGGAGTCAAATGGTCATTTAGGGGTCGCCAGAGCTACCCGATACCTCCCGTGAAGACACCTCATCGGGCTGGAGTAGCTAAAGATGACGACCATCCGAACCACCTGCGCACTTTGCGGCGACGTAGAGCTCATCCCTACCGAACTCTCGCTCGAACTCAAGGCGATGACCGGCACAGGATCCTATGTCTTCGATTGCCCCGACTGCGGCGATCCGCAACGCCGACCGGCCAACCATCGAGTCGTGAGCATCCTCCTGGCGACCGGCGTCGCCTACCAAGTCCTCGACGACTCGGGTCCGATCACAGAAGGCGAGATCAGTCGCTTCGCGGAGGACCTCGATCGCTCGGACTGGGCAGAACAGCTCCGCTGACGAAGAGCCTGCAGCCGGCAGCCCGCAGATCGCAGACCTCGGAAAGACGCTCCACCCTCTGATGTTCGATCTCTCGGACCGGTGACTGGGGACTGGCGACTGGGGACTGGGGACTGATTCCCCACCAGACTTCTACCATCATCACGGTGTTCAGCGTCAGTCCCGCCGAAGTGGTCACCATCACGATTGTGGCCCTCCTCGTATTCGGTCCTCAGCGGTTGCCTGAGATCGCTCGCAAGCTCGGCCGCATCGGCCGTGAGGTGAGCAAGGCTGCGCAGGAGCTCAAGGCCGGAATCGAGCGCGAGTACGACGAGGTGACCCAGCCACTGGACGACGTAAGACGGCAGTTCGGGTCCACAATCGACGACCCCCGGCCCGGGACCGCGAGGAAGCCGGCGGAGCCCGCAGAATCGCCCAACGACGACCCGCCACCTTCTGAGGCTGAGGAATGAGCAGCCGCCCCCAACAACCGATCATGCAACACCTCAGCGAGTTGCGGAACCGGATCTTCAAGGCCGCCGCCGCTGTGATCATCGGATCGATAGTTGCCTTTATCTTCCGCCAGTGGATATTCGACATCCTCGTCGAGCCCTACGAGCGAATCACGGACGACTCCACGCTGGCCTTCTTCCGTCCTACCGAAGCCTTCTCGCTTTTCATGAGGCTCTCGCTGTTCGGTGGCCTGGTGCTGGCCAGCCCGGTCGTCATCTATCAGATTTGGGCGTTCGTGGCCCCTGCCCTCACCAAGCGTGAGAAGAGACTCGCTTTTCCGATCGTCGCGATCCTGGTCGTCCTGTTCATCAGCGGCATCGGCTTCGGCTACTGGTCGCTCCAGCGGGGACTCGGGTTCTTGATCGATTTCGGTGGCGATTCGCTCGAGCCGGTTATCGGAGGAAACTTCTACATGACATTTGCCATGCGGTTCCTGCTGGTGTTCGGGATCGCCTTCGAATTTCCGGTGTTCCTGTACTCCGCGGCTGCCATCGGGGTCGTCGGGTGGCGACAGCTGGCATCGGCTAGACGCTGGGCGGTACTCATCATCGTCACCGTGGGCGCAGTTGTGACACCGAGCGGTGACCCGATCACGCTTCTGCTCCTGTCGATCCCGCTCTACGTGTTCTACGAAGTGACGATCTGGATCGTGCGCTTCACCCTTCGCCGTTGAGCGCGGTCACCTACCTGAAGGGGCTCGAATTCGAGCCCGATCGGTTCCAAATCGCCGCCGCCGAGGCGATCGATCGCGGCGAGACGGTCGTCGTAACCGCTCCCACCGGGTCCGGCAAGACTGCAATCGCCGAAGCGGCGATACATCGTGCGCTCGAGGCCGGCGCCCGAGCCATGTATACGACTCCGATCAAAGCCCTCTCCAATCAGAAGTTTGGCGAGTTCGTGGCGCGATACGGGGCCGACGGCGTGGGGCTCCTCACCGGAGACAACTCGATCAATGGCTCCGCACCCGTCGTGGTCATGACCACCGAGGTCTTGCGGAACATGATGTATGCCAACAGCCCAGATCTCGACAACGTGGCCGTGGTCGTCCTGGATGAGGTCCACTATCTGCAGGACCGAGAACGAGGCGCGGTATGGGAGGAGATCATCATCCACCTCGACCGGGGCATCCCTCTCGTGTGCCTCTCGGCCACCGTCGCCAACGCAATCGACTTCACGGCGTGGATCGAAGA
>JAZGIX010000113.1:0-2242 GCA_036482315.1 Acidimicrobiia bacterium
GCAGCACTGAGATCGGATTGGGACCTGCCATGAGAGCCACAACGCTGCGGAGGCCGGGAAACGTCCCAGTAACCGGTAACCGGTAACCAGTAGCCAGTAGCCAGTAGCCAGTAGCCAGTAGCCAGTAGCCAGTAGCCAGTCACCAGTCACCAGTGTGGGGCAAGCGTGAGGATTTCTGTTGTCGGGGGCGACCGCCGCTGCTGGTACCTTCGTGACATGACTGTTCCGACGATTCAGATCTACACGCTGCAGGATGTTGGCGAGGCGACTGCGGTCGCGGCGTTGGGCATCGAGCGGATCGGCATCACCCCGGCGGAGCGCGGTCTCCCCGGTGAGATATCACTGCCGCTTGCCAGAGAGATCGCCGACGCGGTTCGCGATGCCGCGACCGTTTGCGCGTTGAGCGTCGACTCCGAGCTCGGAGTGATTGTGGCAATGGTCCAAGCGGTGCGACCCGACGTGCTTCATCTATGCGGTCCGCCCGGTGCGGTACCGCCGGAAGCGGTGACGAGTCTGCGAGAGCGGCTTCCGGGTGTGGAGATCATGCAAGCGATCGCCGTCGTGGATGAGAAGTCGGTCGCCGAGGCCCGTGCATACGAATCGGTGAGCGATTGTCTCATTCTCGATTCGGTTGCTTCGGAGGTCGAGGGCGTTGGTGCTGCGGGTGTCGTTCACGACTGGCAGGTCAGCCGACGCATCGTCGAAGCGGTGAGCGTTCCGGTGATCTTGGCCGGTGGCTTGTCTCCAGACAACGTGGCCGATGCGGTGGCGGCCGTCGGGCCGTGGGGGGTCGACTCTCTCACTCACACCAACCGTCGGCTCGCCGGTGGGGGATTCCGCAAAGATCTCGATCTCGTAGCGGAGTTTGCAGAAGCGGCCCGCAGCGCGGTCGGCGCCGGCCCCGGGGGTGGTGGATGACCGTCGCCGTCATCGGCGACGTAAATGTCGATCTCGAGATAGTGCTGCCTGCGACGGGAGTCGAGGGGAGCGAACACGCTCACTCTGATCCTGCGCTGTCGGGCGGCGGATCAGCAGCTAACGCAGCCGCGGCCCTTTCCGGCCTCGGGGTCGCAACCCACTTTGTCGGAACCGTCGGTTCTGATGTGTATGGGGTCGCCGCCACCGCATCGCTGACGGAGGCGGGCGTCGACACGAGTGGGTTACATGTGGTCGACGGCGGAACCACGGTGATGGTGTTGGTCATCGTGCCACCCGGCGGAGAACGTCTGATCTACGTATGGCCACCGAGAGGGGGAGCACATCTCGAGCTCGGCGTCGACGATGCCGTCGCCGGCGTCGAGGATGCTTCGTGGCTTCACGTGTCCGGAATAGCGTTGCGGGGCGAACCGGCTGCCGGTTCGATTCTGGCGGCAATGGACGCAGCACGCTCAAGCGGTGCCGTCGTCTCGCTCGATGTCAACCTTCGTTTGGAGAATTGGGGCTGGGAATCCGATTTCAGAACGACCATCGACCAGGCAGTGCGAAGGTCTGATGTCGTGTTCGGTGGCGCCGCCGACGAACTGTGCCCACTATCGGACGTTGGGGACCCGGTTCAAGCCGTCACCGGTCTAGCGACGGCGAATCACCTGGTGGTGGGCAGGCTCGGCGCCGGCGGGGCCGTAGCCCACGATGGCGATCGTCTCTACCGGGCCGAGGGCCATGAGGTAGAGGTCGTCGACACCGTCGGCGCCGGCGATGCATTCGACGCCGGCTTCATCGCATCGCGGATGCGGGGCGAGTCCATCGATACGGCGCTGCGCTACGCCAATGCGACGGCTGCCATCACGATCGGTCGGTCGGGAGCACGTTCCACGCCGAGTCATGCGGAGGTGGTTTCTTTCATCGACGATTGAGCGCCGATGAGATTGCAGAGTGCAGAAAAGAGAACCTCTTCGCCGTCTGCCGTCTGCCGTCTGCCGTTTCAACACGTACCGGTCGCCGTCGGCGTCGGCCACCTCTAGTGCCAGGACGAGTTTTGGCTCTCGAGACCACCGTTCGAGCACGGCCGTCGCCTGGACGTTGCAGCCGGCGAGAAAGATGGCCCAGGGTTCGCCATCGTGCGCCTTGCCGGGGTCGACCTTCATGCCGGCGATCGGGTTGGGTTGGTCGCCATCGAGCCGGAAGCCTTCCAGAGAGACGACTGCCAGTCCGAGGGTTTCGCACTGGCGGACGATCCCGACCGCAACACCCAACGGGTAGAACCCCTCGTCCTCATCCCCGCGGTGAGCTGCCAGATCGTCGA
>JAZGIX010000114.1:0-3358 GCA_036482315.1 Acidimicrobiia bacterium
GGCGGGCAAGTTGCCCTTCCACTAGTGATCCGAACCGCCAACGGTGGTGGAAACCGCTTTGGCGGCCAGCATGCGCAGAGCGTCGAGAACTGGGCCATGGCCGTCCCCGGGCTCAAGGTGGTCGCTCCGTCGACTCCCAGTGACGTCATCGGCTTGCTGGCCGCCGCGGTGCGCGACCCCGATCCCGTCGTCTTCTTCGAGCACAAGAAGCTGCTTGCCACAAAGCAGGATGTGCCCGAAGGCGAGATCGTCGACCGGCTCGGCGTGGCCACCATTCGCAAACCCGGCTCCGACGTCAGCATCGTGGCTCTTGCGGCCATGGTTCCCGTGGCGGAGGAGGCCGCCACGGCCCTCGAGGCCTCGGGAGTGTCGGCGGAGGTGATCGATCTCAGGACCCTGGTTCCGCTCGACACCAAAGCGCTTCTCGACTCCATCTCCCGCACCGGCCGACTGGTGACGGTCGAAGAGAATCCGCGGCTATGCGGGTGGGGTGCCGAGATCACCTCTATCGTCGCCGAGGAAGCCTTCTGGGATCTGGATGCGCCGATTGTGCGGGTGACCACCCCACACATCCCGCTCCCGGCCGTAGCCGAGTTGGAGGACCTGGCGATCCCCTCGCCGGGGCAGGTCGTCGAGGCAGTTCTCCGTATGGCTTGAAGGCGGGATCGACAGAAGGACCCGGCCAATCTCGGCGAGTAGAAAGGTGATGACATGAGCGGGTACCGGGTAGCAGTGATACCGGGCGACGGAGTGGGCAACGAGGTCGCCGCCGAAGCGGTCCGGGTCCTCGAAGCAGCAGCCGGCCGATTCGGATTCGATCTCGAGACTGAATCCTTCGATTGGGGATGTGATCGGTTCCTGGAGCTCGGCGAAATGATGCCCGGTGATGCCCTCGCCACCCTTGCCGGATTCGATGCAATCTTCCTCGGGTGCATCGGGGACGCCGCCAAAGTTCCCGATGATGTCTCTCTCACGATGCTGCTCGATATTCGTAGAGGATTCGATCAGTACGTAAATCTGCGGCCGATCCGGCTCTACCCGGGCGTGCCGACTCCGATAAGAACGGCAACACCGGAGGCCATCGACATGGTTGTGGTGCGAGAGAACACCGAGGGCGAGTACTCCCGGCTGGGAGGCTTCTTCAAGGAAGGTTCGTCCGAGGCCTTTGCGCTGCAGACCGGCGTATTCACCCAGAAGGGATGCGAGCGCGTGATCCGCTATGCCTTCGACCTGGCCCAGACCCGGTCCAAGCTCGGTCCCGACGGCACCGTCGGACGTGTGACCAACTGCACCAAGTCGAACGCGCTCAACTACTCGATGGTCTTCTGGGATCGAGTATTCGGCGAAGTCGCCAACGACTATCCCGAGGTGGAAACCGACATGGCGCTGGTCGATGCCCTCACCATGTGGCTCGTCAAGAACCCGGAGTGGTTCGACGTCGTGGTGGCGTCGAATCTATTCGGTGACATCGTCACCGACCTCGGAGCGATGCTCCAGGGCGGCATGGGTTTGGCGGCGGGCGGAAACATCGACCCGGAACGGCGTCATCCGTCGATGTTCGAGCCGATCCACGGCTCGGCACCCAAGTACACCGGACAGGAGCGGGTCAACCCGATCGCGTCGATCGAAGCCGCCCGCATGCTCCTCGACCATCTTGGGGAAACCGACGCTGCCGACGCCATCGGCGGGGCCGTGGCCGAAGTCCTGGCAGAGGGCGAGATACGGACGGCCGACCTTGGAGGGGACAACCGAACCTCAGAGGTCGGGAAGGCGATCGCCTCCAGAATCGGATGATTCGGCGATCCATTCAAGATCGACAAACGTAGACGGAGGTATGCAATGGCTGAAAGGCTGAAGTATTTCGTAGGAGGCGACTGGCGTGAGTCGAAGACGGACGAGTGGTACGCCATAACCAACAGCAGTACCGGAGCGGTGATGGCCGAGGCACCGCGCTGCACTCCGGAGGAGGTGGATGACGCCGTCGCCGCCGCGGTCGAGGCGTTCCCCGCGTGGCGCGACACCCCGTTGCCGGAGCGGGTCCAGGTGATGTTCCGGTTCAAGGAGCGGCTCGAGGCCCATCTGAAGGATCTTGCCGTTCTCTTGTCGACCGAGATGGGCAAGAGCTACGACGAGGCACGTGGCGACGTGCTCAAGTCGATAGAGGTCGTGGAGTTGGCATGTGCGTTGCCGGTGACGATGCAGGGCGATTCGCTGATGAACGTCTCCCGGCGTTTCGACACCGTCACCTACCGGGAGCCGCTCGGAGTGTTCGTCGGAATCGCTCCGTGGAACTTCCCGGCGATGATCCCGATGGGCTGGATGACTCCCCTGGCGATCACAACGGGGAACACCTTCGTGCTCAAGGCCCCCTCGTTCGTTCCCCAGACGTCCATACGAATCGCCGAACTGCTCGACGACTCCGGGCTGCCGCCGGGCGTCTTCAACCTCGTCACATGCTCGCGGCACGAGGCAGAACGCCTGCTGACCCATCCCGATGTGAGGGGCGTGAGCTTCGTCGGATCGAAGTCCGTGGGTAAGCACGTCTACGCCACCGCCGCCGGAGCGGGCAAGCGTGTCCAGGCGCTCACCGAGGCCAAGAACCACGCACTGATCCTGCGCGACGCACCAATCCGGGCAACAGCCCAGCGAGTCGTCAACTCTGCGTTCGGATGCGCCGGTGAACGCTGCATGGCGCTGCCGGCGATCGTCGTGGAAAACGCCATCGCCGATGATCTGGTCGCGACGATCGTCGAGCTGGCAAAGGACCGCAAGATGGGCCCGGCGTGGGAGGAATCGACCGAATTGGGACCGCTGGTCAATCGCGAGCACCAAGAGTTCGTGACGGGGTGGATCGAGAAGTCCATCGCCGAGGGTGCGGTGCCGGTACTCGACGGCCGCGGGGTAACCGTGCCCGGACTCGAGGACGGCTTCTACATGGGGCCGACCGTGTTCGACCATGTGACCGAGGAGATGTCATGCGGCCGGGAGGAGGTCTTCGGACCGGTCCTGTATGTGAAACGGGTTGCGGACTTCGACGAAGGCGTGGAGATCATCAACTCCAGCGAGTTCGCCAACGGTGCGTCGATCTTCACTCGCAGTGGATACCACGCCCGAGAGTTTGCGCGGCGCATCGATGCGGGAATGGTGGGCGTCAACGTCGGCATCCCGGTACCGATCTCTGTATTCCCGTTCAGCGGGCACAAGAGCAGCTTCTTCGGTGACTTGCACGTCATGGGTCGCGACGGCGTCGCCTTCTACACCGAGACGAAGACGGTCACCAGCTATTGGTTCGATGAAGCTGATCTGGCCGGGGACAAGGTCGGAACCTGGGAAGGCACCATCTCACGAACGTGAGTCG
>JAZGIX010000115.1:0-2361 GCA_036482315.1 Acidimicrobiia bacterium
GAGGATGGGACCAAAGTTACCGTGCGGCCCATGGTAAAGCAGGACCGTGACAGGGTGGCGCTTTTCTTTAAACGCATTGGTGAGGACGAGCTGTGTTTCCTCAGAGACAACGTGACCGATATCAGGGTTATCGACCGCTGGATCGAGAGGCTGAACTATGATCGCGTGTTGCCCCTCGTCGCCGACATCAACGGTCGCATCGTCGCTGATGCGTCACTGCACCGCCGGAAGGAGGGGTGGCGGCGGCATCTGGGTGGCGTACGCGTCGTCGTGGATCCCGCATTCCGGCACAGGGGACTCGCCTCGAAGCTGATCGACGAATTGACGGCCGTTGCCAGGAAGGAAGGCCTCGACCGTCTGTATGCCGAGATCCCGGCCGATGATCAGGCTGCTATCGATGTATTCCAGCATCGGGGGTTCACACGAGTGGCTCTGTTCGAGGGAGATATCATCGATCGCGCAGGCAAGTACCACGATATGGTGGTGTATCACCTGGAGCTGAACGAAAGGCGGTGACCGCTCGAGCACTCGAGGGGCCGTCCGAGACGAGCAGATCCGAGGGCCGCCCGGACGGTCGAGCGGAGGCGGATATGCAAGTGTGCAACTGGATGACAAAGAAGGTGTCGACCGTCAACGGGGCCACCGGGCTCCGGGAGGCGGCCGAGTTGATGAAGGCCGGGAAAATCCGGCACCTACCGGTCGTGGAGGGCGAACGGCTAATCGGGATCGTCACCGACCGAGATCTCCGGCAAGCGATGCCCCCGCACGCCCTCTCCCTTGACGTCCACGAGGTGGACTATCTCCTGGACAAAGTCCGGGTTGGTGACGTCATGACCAAGCGGGTAGTGGGGGTCTCGCCCGACGTGTCGATTGCCAAGGCGGCGGACCTGATGGTCAGGAACAAGATCGGCTGCTTGCCGGTGCTGGACGGGGAAGCCTTGGTGGGGATAATTACCGAGAGCGACATCCTGCGTGCCGTGGCCGACAAGGAAGCCGTATTCGAGGCTCCGCTGTTACGAGGGAAGGAGTGACGATGCATATTCTCGTGGCGACGGACGGGTCAGCCGAGTCGCAAGCGGCTGTCCGCTTTGGCGCGACTGTAGCTCAAAAACTGGCAGGCACTCTCACTCTACTTCACGTCATGTCGCCGTCGGACGAATCCGGCGATGCGGATACATTGCTTCGCGCCGCACAAGCTGAAGTGGTGAAGTGCGGCATGGACGCAACCACACGTGCAGAGGTTGGCGATCCGGCCGACACCATCGTGGGCGTAAGACGCGAGACCGGCGCAGACATGCTGGTCATGGGAACGCACGGCAGAAGGGGGCTGGCTCGCGTATTCCTCGGCAGTGTCGCAGAAAGCGTGTACAAGAGGGTTCCTTTTCCAGTCGCCGTCGTGTACAAGTTTGACGAGACGGCGAAGGCCGGACCGATTCTCGCGCCAACCGACTTTTCCGCGAGTGCCACACCGGCCGTCCGGACCGCGGCACATCTTGCGCGCAAGCTGGGGCTGCGACTCGTGCTGCTGCATGTCCTGGCCGAGGTCCTTCCTCCCAAAGGAGAAGAGGGTACCGAAGCAACGCGACAGGCGTCGCTTGCATTGCGCCGAGATGCCGAAGGGAATCTTCAGGCCCTCACCAAGACGTTAGGGCTTGCCCAAGAGCAGGTCGATTTCCTTCTCAAAACCGGCGTCGATTCAGCCGAAATCGTTCACGTGGCAGGGCAGATCCGTGCCAGCTGCATCGTTCTGGGAACGCGCGGGCTGAGTGGTCTGCCGCGAGTCCTCATAGGGAGCGTGACCGATCAGGTCCTGCGGGAGGCGCCCTGTCCTGTGTTGATCGTGCCCTCAAAGGCAGCCCCGCGCAGCGGGTGGTGGGGTGAAATGGAAGAAGAGGTCGGCATGGAGAAATAGCGCGCGACCGGGAGGGGTACGCATGATGACCATTGCGAAAATCATGAGCTCGGCACCTGTGGTGGTAGAGCCGAAGGCGCCTCTCCGAAAGGTCTACCGGGAAATGGCGGAACATCGCATCCGCCACATTCCGGTAGTCTCCGCGGACGGGTTGGTGGGGGTGATTAGCGACCGGGATGTTCGCGAAGCCTTACCTTCTCCGATGAGCCCGGGTGAGGCTATGGAATTTGCCGCCGCGATGGATCGGATCCCGGTGTGGGAGGTGATGGCCGAAGAGGTGGTCACCGTCACCCCCCGGACCTCGCTTGCAGAGGCGGCACATATGCTCGCGGGCCGAAAGATAGGCTGTCTCCCGGTCCTGGATGCTGGCCGGCTCGTGGGTATCGTCACTGAAACCGACATGCTTCAAGCCTTCGCCGCCCTACTGGATGACTTGTCCGGCTCGCCGC
>JAZGIX010000116.1:0-2070 GCA_036482315.1 Acidimicrobiia bacterium
CAATGCGCCGCAGTGCCTCGCCCACATTCCGGGCTCCGCAAACGAACGGGACTTTGAACTTCGATTTGTCGATGTGGAACGCCTCATCGGCCGGCGTCAGGACCTCGGACTCGTCGATGTAGTCGACACCCAGCGTCTCCAGAACCTGAGCCTCGACGAAGTGACCGATCCTGGCCTTGGCCATCACCGGAACCGAGACCATGGCGACGATCTCTTCGACCCTGGTCGGATCGGCCATGCGGGCGACGCCACCGTCGCGCCTGATATCGGCCGGAACCCGCTCGAGAGCCATGACGGCCACCGCGCCTGCTTCTTCGGCGATCTTCGCCTGCTCGGCGTTGGTGACGTCCATGATCACGCCGCCCTTGAGCATTTCGGCGAGACCACGCTTGACGCGCTCGGTGCCCTGATCCACTTTCGACTCCTTCGTCAGTGGTCCAATTGTACCGAGGTGGGGGCGTCTGCAGCGATGCAGGCTGAGTCGGGCTCGCACGATGAGATCACGACCGGCGAACCCATCACGCTCCGAAAACCGCCGACTCGTAGGCGGCCAGGTACCCGCCGAGCACTTGCTCCCGTCCAAAGCGTTGGGAACGTTGCACGCCCGCAACCGACATCGCGGAGCGACGATGGCTCGACTCCAGGATCTCCGAGATTTGAGAACCCAATTCAGCGGAGTCCCCGACACCGACGTAGGCGGCAGCCTCGCCGCCGACGGAGCGGAACGCGGCCAGGTCGCTCGCCACCACCGCACATCCCGAAGCAAGCCCCTCCAGCACAACGATCCCGAAACTCTCCCCACCAGTGTTGGGCGCAGCGAGCACCGCGGCCTGCCCGAGTTCGGCACGCTTACGTTCTTCGGATACTCGCCCCAGGAAGGAAACACCGCCTGGGCCGTCGGCCCGGTCCACGCCGATGACCTGTAACGCCGCCTCCGGGAGCCGTTCCCGCACAGAAGACCACGCCTCCAGCAGCACCTCCAATCCCTTGCGGGGATCGTCGCGACCGATGAACAGAACCCTCTCCGAATCCCGTTCCAAATCCGAGGAGTACGCCGTCAGGTCGATTCCGTTGGGCACGATGATCGGCGCCGCCAACGACCCGACCGCGTCCGCCGCGACCCGGCTCACGGCCGTGGTCACTGCAAGCCGTCGTACCACGCGCCGCAGCAGCCAGCCGCTGCCCCGATACAGCCCGCGGACCACTCGACCCGGATCGGCATGAAACGTCCCCACCTTCGGCGGCGTGTCGGCGAGTGCCGCTCCCAAGGACACGAGGGGCATGAACGGCTCGTGAATGTGGACCACGTCGGCATCGTCCACCGCGGCCGCGACTCTCTTCACGACCATCGGGTTTAGAGAGATCGGAGCGCGCGCTCGATTGGCGCGAACCGATACGAACCCACCGACATGCCTCGTACCCTCCGGCCCACCCGAGCCGGGCGCAACGGCCCATGCCTCATGTCCAGATTCCTGAAGCCATCCGACTATCCGAGCGACCTGATCCTGGACACCGCCGTGGGCATCGAAGGCATACGGACAGACGACGCCTACCTTCACGATCGATCGCTCGGCCAGTTGGGACCAACCAGGTGCCACTGCTCGGGGTCCCGACGGATGATTTGTTCCAGCACCCGGGCAAGCGCCTGAGTGGTCGCCTTGACCCGCTCGTCGGAGTCGTCTCCGGGACCGACCTCGAGAGGTGGCCTCACTTCGAAGTCGTACCTGGAACCTTGTCCGAAGAAGGTTCCGACCGGGAGCAATACGGCTCCGGTTCGCTCGGCGAGCGCCGCCGGACCCGGAGGAAGTGTCGTCACTTCCCCAAAGAACTCGACCTCCACTCCTCCACCTTTGATATCCCGATCACACAACAGAGCTATGACGCCGCCCTCCTTGAGCCGGGACAACAGCTGACGGGTGACCCGCGAATCTTTGCGAGCGATCACGATGTCGATCTCCATCATGTTGCGTTGGTCGATGAACCACTGGACGATCCGCTCGTTGCCGAGTTCTTCGGCGACCGCCAGCACCCGCGCCCCCTCAGCGGTTGCCCGCAGTCCGGCAGCCTCCC
>JAZGIX010000117.1:0-7625 GCA_036482315.1 Acidimicrobiia bacterium
GTCACCCTATCATCGCGGTCGAACCGTCCGAAGCACGCCGAGCGATCGCGCTTCGCCTTGGCGCAGACGCCGCTTACGCGCCCGGATCCGATCTCACCGACATGCTCGCGGAGCACGGCTTCACGCCGGGCACGCTGTCACCGCTGCTCGACGCCGAGCCGGCTACGCCTACCATCTTCGAATGCGTCGGCCGACCCGAGGTCGTGCAGAACGTCATCGCTACCGCACCGGCGCATAGTCGTGTCGTTCTTGCTGGGATCTGTTCACACGCGGTCGAGGTCAACCCCCTGCAGATGATTATGGCCGAAATCAGCATCGAAACCAGCTTCGCCTACCGGCCGCGCGACTTCAATACCGCGCTGCGACACCTACAAGAGCAGCCCGAGTACTTCGCGAGCCTGATCACCAGCGAGCGACCCCTTGATCAGACCTACGCTGCGTTCGAAGACCTCGCCAGCGGCCACCCTGACGAGATCAAGATCCTCATCACACCCGGTCACGGCGCGATGGAATAGGACCAAGTGGAGTCCCCACCCGCTTTTGGCAATTTGGGAGCGAATGTGAAGTGGCACTGCACAATCCTGGATCGAGTCGCTAGTGTGGAGGCCAGTCAACCCGCAAGGATGGGAACTCTCTTATGACTAGCAGACGTTGGTCAACTCTCCTCGCGCTGTTAACCGTGTTCGCGCTGATCGCGGCGGCCTGTGGCGACGACGACAGCACCACGGCGGCTCCCGAGACCACGGCGGCTCCCGAGACCACGGCGGCTCCCGAGACCACGGCGGCCGCGGTCGATTTGGCGTGGGTGATTCTGGCGTTGCCCGGCAACTGGGACTTCGACTCTCAAGCCGTTCCTTCCAAAATCCAGATCCACGAGGACGGCTCGTACCTGGTCTTGGGACGAGGCACTGCTGGTCCCTCGGAGACCGGACAATACGAGCTCGAAGAAGGGGGGATGATCATCTTCCGTGCCTCCACTGTGTCAAGTCCATCTTCGTCCGACGTCGCCGCGTGCGCAGATGCGCCGGGCCGGTACCGATTGATCTTTGACGGATTGAACACGGTCGACTTTGAGAAGGTCGAGGATGAGTGTCCGCCTCGAGCCGCGGCCTTCTTCTACTCTCAGCTCGTGCGGAGTTCAGGCTAAGGGAACCGCATTCACCAGGTCGGTCGCGCTGATAGCGCCACACCGGTAGCCGGGTGGCGCGGTTGCCGGCGCGGGTCGGCACGAGAGTTCGCCAACGATCGCATCACGAAGTGTCTGACTCTTGGAGGGCGATGGATTCGTCCGAGCTGATGAGCCCCGACCTGCCGTTGCACGAGCAGCCCTACGTCCACTCTCGGCGCTGGCTGACCTTGTCTGCTATGTGCCTCAGCTTGGCGCTTGTCATCATGGCTCTTTCGGGCCTCACCGTCGCCTTGCCCACTGTCCAACAGGACCTAGGAACAACCGGCACCCAGCTGCTGTGGATCGTGGACATCTACGCCATTGTCTTCACTGGTTTGTTGCTCATTGGCGGGGCGATGGGCGACAAGTTCGGACGCAAGGGCGCGTTACTCGGTGGTCTCATCGTGTTCGGGATCGGCGCTGCGGTGGCAGGTGTCGGCTCGAGCGTCCTTCAGGTGATAGTCGGGCGGGCAGTGATGGGCGGCGGCGCCGCGCTCGTGCTGCCGGCCACGCTCTCGATCGTCAGCGTCGTGTTCCCGCTGCATGAACGCTTCAAGGCGATCGCCATCTGGGCTGGGTTCGCCAGCGCTGGAGGCGCCATCGGCCCGATCATCAGCGGCCTCTTGATCACTGGATGGTGGATCTTCCCCGAGTTTGGATGGGAAGCGACGTTCCTGGTCAATATTCCCGTCATTGCCTTGGCGCTTGTGGTCATCGCCGTGGTGACACCAAAGTCGCGGGAATCGGTCAGCACTCCGCTGGATCTGATCGGCGGCGGGCTTTCTGTTGTTGCCATCGGAGCGCTTCTGTTCGCCATTATCGAGGGTCCTGAGCTCGGATGGCTGCACCTCATGGTGCTGGGCTCATTCGGCCTCGCAGTGCTCGTGGCTGCGGTATTCGTCTGGTGGGAGGTACGCATCGAGTACCCGATCCTCCCCATGACCTTCTTCCGTGACCGGCGGTTCGTGGTAGGCAGCGCAGTACTCACCGTCACCTTCTTTCTCATGATCGCCTTCTTCCTGCTGCTGACCCTGTATCTCCAATTCGTGCTTGGTTACTCGGCTCTCGAGGCCGGGATCGCGGGGCTGCCCCTGGCTCTTGCCACAGTCCTCGTCTCGCCATACGCGGCGTCGCTGACGTCCCGAATCGGGTCGGGAGTCGTGATGGCGACAGGCCTCACAGTCTTGGCCGCAGCATTCGCGCTGCTGACACCCGCCTCGGTCTCGACGACCTACCCACAGCTCGTGCTCGTCTTGGTGTTGATCGGAGCTGGGATGGCCTTGGCGTCTGCTCCGGCTACCGCCAACATCATCACCTCGGTTCCACCCGACAAGGCAGGTGTCGGCTCAGCCATGGACAGCGCCGCGATTGATCTTGGTGGGGCGGTAGGTATCGCCGCTGGAGGCAGCCTCGTTGCGGTCATCTACGGTGCAACGATCGATCTCACGTCGTTCGGCTTGTCGCCCGAGGCGGTCCATACCGCCGGTGAATCGATCGGCGGAGCCCTCGGCGTCGCCGACGGGATTGGTAGCAGCACCGCGGCTCAGATCGTGCTCGTAGCTCGCGAAGCGTTCACGACGGCGTTTGCGTGGACGATGGGTGTCTTTGCCGTGATCGCCATCGTTTCAGGGCTGGCGACGTGGTGGTCGATGGGTGGCCACGAATCGGGACGCTCAACCGAACCCACCGGGTAGCGCTCGTCGCCTGGCCGACCGGATCAACTGGGCAGGTGGCCGGCGACTGCTACCTCACCTGGGGCCGATTGTGAGTTCAATCGGGACTCCTGGGGCCGGATGATTTTGATAGGGGTCCCGAGGATCTCGTGTAGAAACCTTCCCACGGGTCTCTTTGTGTTCGAGTAACCCGCGTGTGGGGATGCTGGCGGACCGATCGATCGTGACCCTCGAACCGAGCCGGTGGCTGACGTGGACCAGCCCGGCCACCGGTCAGTCGGAGTAGACCTCGCCGAGGAAGCGACTGATCGCGTCGTTGACGATCTCCGGGCTCTCGAGATTGACCGTATGACCGGCCCTCGGCACGGCGATCAGCGACCCGTTCGGAACCGCGGCGATCGTCTCCCGGGCGTCGTCGATGGGGATCGCCGCATCCTCCTCGCCGTGCACGGCCAGAACAGGAAGGCCAAGGTCACCGAGCCGAGCCCAGATGTCGTCCTGAAAGAGCCACGAGCAGGCCTCGTGGTAGACGGCGTCGCCCATCAAGTCGCTCCACCGGTTCATCCACGTGTCGACGAGGTCTGGGTTCTCCCGAAGCGTCGTAGCCGAGAAGCAGATCTCCGCTTCGTCGCGGACGAAGTCGACGGTAACCGACGCCCGGCCCACCATGTTACGAAAGTGCGCCTCCCACTTGTCCTGGTCGTCCGGCGAATAGGAGCGCCCGCTGCTCCCGATGAGGATCAGGCCGCCGAGTCGGCCGGGGTAGCGCAGCGCGAACCGCAGGGCCATGAATCCCCCCATCGACATCCCGGCGAGCACGCAGCGCTCGATGCCCAGCTCGTCCAGCAGCCTGCGGCAGTCCTCCGCGAGGTCATACAGGTCGTAGGGACCCTCCCATGCCGGACCCCGGGCCCGATGGTCGAAGGCGACGACGCGATACCGATCGGACAGCGCCTCGATCTGGGGCTCGAACATCTCGGCGCTCATCATCGTCCCGTGGCTGAACACGACGGCCGGTCCCTCGCCACGGTCGATGTGAGCGATCCGGCCGACCTCGCTTCTGTCCTCTTCGTGACTCATACTGAAAATTGTGTCGTCCTCCGTATCATCCTCCCGTGACCGAAACGAGCAACAAACCCCGCCCTCTACAACTCCGATGTGTACGACCGCATCATGGAGGTCGCAACCGGTACAGCAGGGTATCTGTTAACTAGCAGGATACGACACGTCACGTGGGATGAAGTGGGAGTTACGCGACGCTGCAGCGAACCGCTCCCGACCGCTGTGTCCCCCCTGGACACGGCTCCGGCGATGATTCCACCCCCGACAGCAACGGCAGCTACGACCACCCAGCGGGAGTGTTGGGTAGTGAATGTGAAGTGAGCTGTAAAATCAGACTGTACACCGCCGGATCGAGTCGCTAGCGTAGAGGGGAGAGGGGAACCGGCAAAGATGGGAACTCTCTTATGATTAGGAAACGCTGGTCATCTCTACTCGTGCTGCTCACCGTGTTCGCGCTGATCGTCGCGGCCTGTGGCGACGATGACAGCACCACGGACGACAGCACCACGGCGGCTCCCGCGACCACGGCGGCTCCCGCGACCACGGCGGCTCCCGCGACCACGGCGGCTCCCGCGACCACGGCGGCTCCCGCGACTTTGGCGTCGGTGTGCCCGTCGCCGTTGGTGATCCAGACCGACTGGTGGCCTCAGGCCGAGCACGGGGCGTTGTACGAATTGCTCGGTGACGACTACAGCGTCGACGCCAACAACAACATCGTGTCGGGTTCGTTGGTGGCTGGTGGCGAGCCGACAGGGATCGACCTCGAGGTGCGCGCCGGCGGAGCTGCCATCGGGTTCCAACCGGTGCCGGCGCTCATGGCTCTCGACGACGGCCTCCATCTGGGATATGCCTACACGGAGACCGCGGCGATGCAGATCGACTCCGCGCCAATGCTCTCGGTGGTGGCGCCGCTGGAAGTCGCCCCAAACATGATCATGTGGGATCCGGAGACCTACCCGGATGTGGAGACCTTGGCAGACCTCGGCGAGCTGGGGATCACGATTCTCATATTCGGCGGCGGCACCCAGGCCGACGGCATGGTGGCCCGGGGACTGTGGAGCCCGGATCAGATCGATCCGTCCTATGACGGGTCACCGGCACGGTTCATTGCCGAAGATGGCGCCATCGCCCAGCAGGGGTTCGCCTCCGCCGAGCCCTACATCTACGAGTTCGAGCTCGAGGATTGGGGCAAGCCCGTCGCATTCGAGTTGATGTTCGATGCCGGATTCGAGAGTTACGCCGCGACAATCGGCATACGCCCCGACAGGCTCGAAGAGCTTCGACCCTGCCTCGAGCAGATCGTGCCGATCGTGCAGCAGGCGGTGGTCGACTTCGCGGGCAGCCCCGATCGGGCCAACGCCATCATCATCGACACGGTCGAGCAGTACGACAGCTTCTGGCACTACAGCGCGGGCGAGGCGGAGTGGTCGGTCGCCAAGCAGCTCGAGCTTGGCATCATCGGCAACGGTCCCGACGACATCGTCGGGAACTTCGACGAGGCTCGACTCGAGCGCATGCTCGCTCAGATGCGTGCTGACGGAGTCGAATTCCGAGACGACGTGGTCCCCAGTGACCTCTATACCAACGAGTTCATCGACGAATCGATCGGACTCTGACCATTGAGAATCGGGATCCTTCCACTTGGTGGTGGTCGAGACGGGACAGATCGGAGCCGGTCCCCCGGCACCGACTGAGCGCCGCTGGGCGGCCGACCAGACTTGGCACCACCGAGTGGATCCCCGATATGGGCGGGGTAGCCGATTCCGCAGGCCTCGGCAACAATCGTCACAGATGAACGAAGCCGCCAACATGGCAAGCATGTTGAAGCTACCGATCGTAGACCGACTCCCGTTTGGCACGGCATCCAAGAGTCGGAAGTTCGAGGGAGGTCTCCAGTGAATTCCATATATCGTGATCAAGAAGCTCGATTTCTTCCGTATCTCACCGGACCTCAGGTCAAAGAGATAGCGGACAAAGAGGAAGCGGTCGTCGTGCTACCGGTAGGCTCGATCGAGCAGCACGGTCCACATCTTCCGGTATACACCGACAGTATTCTCCCCCTCGAGACGCTCAATCTGGCGCTGTCGCGGCTACCGGACGACTTTCCGGCATGGTTCCTACCCGTCGTGCCTTATGGAAAGAGCAATGAGCATGCCGAGCGGGCCGGAACCTTCACGCTGTCTACGGAGACCTTCATACAGGTCTTGATGGAGATAGGTAGGAGTGTGGCGCGCAACGGCTTCAAGCGCCTTCTGATCCTGAACGGACACGGGGGCAACGTAGAGGTGGTTGAGCTCGCACTTCGCGACCTTCGAGAAGAAACCGACCTCTATACGTTCGGCTTGAACACATTCGCCCTCGCCCGGAGCGTGCCGCCCGCACCGGACTGGTCAGAGGACGAAGCGCTGCTCGGCATCCACTCAGGAGCTGGCGAGACGTCCAAGCTGCTGCACATATGCCCCGAGCTCGTGCACATGGATCTTGCTCCAGAATCCCTTCCGCGGCACCTGACGAGGTTCATCGAATCCCCATTCAGGGGGCCGCTCAGCTTCGGCTGGATGATTGGGGATCTCACGTCGACCGGAGTGGTGGGAAATCCGAAGACGGCTGATGCCGAATGGGGCGAGCTGGTGCTCTCGCATGGCGCTGACGAACTGGCTGATCTGATCCGCACAATCAGCGTATTCGAGTTTGAGCCCCAAGAGGAAGCCGGCAAATGATTCGTCGGATTCGGCGCATACTGCGTGAGGTCGACCCAGTCAACGATCATCGAACGTAAGAGCCTGAACGGAGGACTTGGTTGCTATGTCTTGTGTTGAGGGAGTGGTGGGTGGGTTGAGGGAGTCGAGTGAGGGGTTGGTTGATTCGGTTTCGACTGCTTTGGGTAGGGAGCCGGCTTCGTTGTTGTTGAGGAATTGTCGTTTGGTGAATGTGTACTCCGAGGAGATCTATTCGACGGATATAGCGATTCGGGGGAATCGGATTGCGGCTATCTCACCTGGATCGGTTAGTCGGGCTGAGACGATCATGGATTGTGATGGGCTCTATGCGGTGCCTGGGTTTGTCGAGCCTCACATGCATATGGAGGGTTCGTATGTGGCTCCGGCCGAGCTAGCACGTCTCTTGGTGCCCAATGGGACGACGAGTCTGGTCGCTGATCTCACAGGTTGCGCATATGTGAGTGGAGTGCGATCCGCGCGGTTGATGATCGATGAGGCTAAGCGATTGCCGTGGCGAGTATTTGCTGAGTCGCCCTCGTATGGGCCTTATGTACCGTGTATGACTACTGGAGGTGCTATCGGGCTCGAGGAGGTGAAAGAGATTCTGGAGTGGCCGGAAACTGTTTCCGTGGGACAAGTCCCTCATCAAGATGTTCTGGCTTTGAATGAAGAGTTCACTGAGAAGATTGCTGCGTATCGGTCCGCGGGAAGACGGGTCTGTGGTCAATCGTTCACGGGCTTGCCGCGAGAAGATATCGACGCGTATGTTGCTGGTGGTGTGACCGGTGATTTAGGGTGCAAGACTTACGATGACATCCTCACTCGGTTGAGGGCAGGGCTATTCCTGCAGTTGGTCGAGGCACCGGCGGGTGCTCGCCGCAACCTGGGTCGAATGTTGGAGGGGGTTGTGCGGCAAGGTCTAAGTACCCGTAACTGCGGGTTTTGTGTCGACGACGCCAACGTTCATGACATCGTTTCGGAGGGATTTGGCTGGCTGGCTGC
>JAZGIX010000118.1:0-2119 GCA_036482315.1 Acidimicrobiia bacterium
CTGGTCCACCGACTGGGCGCCGACTCCTGAGGAACTGAACGCCTGTGTCGAATGCGGACTGTGTCTTCCGCATTGTCCGACTTTTCGCCTCACCGGAGATGAGGCGGCGTCGCCGCGCGGAAGGCTCAACGCGATGTCGGCAGTTGCCTCTGGACTGATTGAGATAGATGACGCTTTCGATGAGGTCATGTCCTTCTGCCTCCAATGCCGGGCGTGTGAGGCTGCCTGTCCTTCGCTGGTCCCGTTCGGCAGGGCGATGGAGGGAGCCCGCGCCGAGCTGACGACGGTACGGCGTCGCGGTCGTCGATTTCGGACTCGGGTGTTTGGGCGTTGGATCGGGAGGCGCAGGGTGGTCTCCCTTGTCTCATTGGGGGCAGCCCTGGCACAGCGAGTTGGTCGATGGGCCATCCCGGGACGTTTTCGCATCAGCTTGAGGGGCTTACGCCGGCTGCCGTTTCGTCGCTCGAGTGTCCGGGGATATGCCTCGTCGGGGGGAGGGGAGACCGTTGGTCTGCTCGCCGGGTGCGTGATGGACCCCTGGTTCGGCAACGTGCATCACGCCACGATCGGCCTGTTGGAGATGGCCGGGTACCGGGTGGAGGTGCCAAAAGGACAGACCTGCTGCGGGGCGCTGGCTGCTCATGAAGGCGCGGCCGACGATGCCCTTCGGATGGCGGCGGTCAATGGGGAGGCCTTCGCGGGGGTCGACCTCGTGGTCTCCAATGCAGCGGGGTGTAGCGCTCACCTCGCCGAGTACGGCCACTGGAAGGCTCCTGCGGTCCAAGAGCGTTCGGTCGACGCGCTTCGACTGGTGGCTGATGCGATCACCGACGGAAGACTCCCCACGCTCGATCCGACCGGAGAGAGGGTGGCGGTCCATGACCCCTGTCATCATCGACACGCACTTGGCATGGTCGGTGAACCGAGGGTGATTTTGCGTGCGGCCGGGTACGAGCCAATCGATATCGACCCTGCCGGCATGTGTTGCGGTGCAGCCGGGGCGTACTCACTTCTCCGGCCGGAGACATCGGCCGCGCTTGGGACCACCAAGGCCGCGGAGGTATCGGCCACTGGGTGCTCGACCGTTGCCACCGCCAACCCCGGCTGTGAGATGCAGCTGCGGGGCCATCTTGGTGACGAAGTGCGGGTTGCTCACCCGCTGGAACTCTATGCCGAAGTGTTGGCGATTAGTCCTCGGTAGCGATGAGGATCCCGCCGGCGCGGGTGATCGCTTCGACCGTGATCCGGGATGCGTCGTCGTCGAGCGATTCGGGATCGGACGTCTTGATCTCGATCTCGCCGGCACGGGAGTCGACATCGACGTACACCTTCCACGTGGCGGGCACCAGCAGCCGGATACCGCCCATGAAGGCCTTGAGGGCGATGTGGGCTCCACCCGGGTCGAGCGTGGCGCCGCGTAAATCGATATCGATTCCACCCATGCACGCGATTGCGGTGCCGGTGCGAAGCGACCCGGCCTCACTGGTCACCGCCCGACCATCCATTATTGCCATGAGCTTGAAATCGTCATCGGACGCGGTGCCCTCGCCTTCGAAGGCGCGAGACAGCACGATCCCAGCGACCTTGAGCACGGCCGAGATGATGAGGAACTTGACGAGGGCTTTTGCGAGCTTTCGCATGTCGCGAAACTAGCGCCCGAACAAGACGAGGGGCGCCGCAATGGCGCCCCTCGTTGTTGTCGGTTCTCTCGCTTCTAGAAGCTGGACCAGCCGGTCGAGGACATCGAGAAGATCGTGTCCTGCTGGATGACTGCGGTCTCATCGGTGGTGGCGACGAAACCGCCGTCGTCCCAGAGGCCCGCCTCAACCGCCGTCCCACTCCGGCCGTGGCCGGTGTTGCCCCATTCGACGTACGAGACCATGGCGTCGGCCGATCCGAACGCGTTGCTCGAGTAGAGGCCGATCTCACCGCTGGAAGCGCTGATCCCGCCAATGTTGAGCTGCCCTTCGATCGTGAGTGTTTCCGGCGGGGGAAGGAAGACGTTGCCTCCCAGGCTTATCGCCACCGACTCGCCGGGTCCGACGTCAATGGCCGGGATCTCCTGGTACCCGGGCCGCTGACATATCCAGTGGCCACCAAGGTTGCCGGTCTCAGTCCC
>JAZGIX010000119.1:0-2500 GCA_036482315.1 Acidimicrobiia bacterium
GATGCCGGCGGGGCGGCATTCCCGTGGCGCGGGCCGGGCCTGGTAGCCGGTGGCATTCTTCTTCTGGTCGCCGGAGTCGTGCTGGTCGATATGGGGGCTCGGAATCTGGCTGCAGCCGGAATCGGCCTCTTCGGAGTCGGTCCGGGGAGTCGCTTGGTGCGCTCCGGGGTCCACGAGCGAATCCGCAACCCGATCGATGTGGGCACGGTGCTGATCGCGTTCGCCACATGGGTGAGCCTGTCCGTCGAACTCATGTGGGTGATCCCGGCCGGTGGTCTGATCTACTTCGTCGCCGGAGTCGGTCTGTACGAGGATCGGCGGCTGTTCGAGGTATTCGGGGACGATTTCAAGGAGTATCGGTCGGCGGTTCCGAAGTGGCTGCCGCGGCGGCGCTCCGGAGCAGACTCCTAGACGCCGAGCGACCGTTGGGCCATGCCGTTGAGCAGTTCGAGAACGACCCGGTTGGCCAGCAGAGCCGTGACGTCGGCCGTGTCGTAGACGGGGGAGACCTCCACCACGTCGGCACCCACGACATTCAGTTCTTTGCCCAGGCGTTGCACGGTGTCGAGTAGTTGCCGGGGGGTGATGCCGCCCGGCTCAGGGGTCCCGGTCCCTGGAGCCGAACCGGGATCGACCACGTCGATGTCGACCGATATGAACACGCCCTTGGCCTCACTCGCCGCGTGCTCCACTGCATCGTCGACGACGACACCGAGTCCGCGTTCGGTGATCTCGCTCATGAGGTATGACTTCATGTCTCTGTCCCGCATCCACTCGACGACATCCGGTGGGGGCCAGTAGCCCCTCAGTCCTATCTGGACGAAGCGGTGGCCGGGGACCGCCCCCGACTCGATGAGGCGTCGCATCGGAGTGCCGTGCCCATGGAGCATGCCGTAATGGGTGTCGGCGGTGTCGGCGTGTGCATCGAAGTGGATCAGGGCGATGTCACCGTGCCCGATGACGTCGGCGACCCCGCCGGCATCGGGGAACGTGATGGTGTGGTCTCCGCCAAGGACGATCGGGACCGCGCCGACTCGAGCAATCGAGGTCACTGCGGCGCGTATCCGCTCGATGCTCTCTTCCACGTACCCGGGTACTACGTGGATATCGCCGACATCGACGACGGAGAGCGTGGTCAGCGGGTCGATCCCGGTGTCGAGGTGAGGTCGCGACCCGTTGAGATCGAGATAATCGGCGTCTCGAATCGCCTTGGGGCCGAAGCGGGCGCCGGGTCGGCTGGTGGTCCCCCAGTCGAACGGAGCTCCGATGATCACGACACCGGCGTCCCCCAGGTCATCCATCGTCCGCTTGGGAACTCCGGCGAATGATCCGCGGGCACCGAACGAGAAGGCATCGAAGCTGGTCATGGCTTGGAGGGTATCGGCCGGGTGGCTGCCGCGGGCGAATACGCTCGGGTCCAATCGCGTTGACGGGGAGCACAATGGATATTGCAGTCAATCTCGTAGAGAGTTATCTCCGCCTGACCGGGTATCTGACGATGAGTGAATTCGAAGTGCAGGCTCGACGTGAGGGTGGTGGATTCGACACGATCACCGACATCGACATCATGGCGATCCGGTTCCCGGGACCGGTGTACGCCGGCGATCCCCACACCGAGGACGATTCGCATCTACTCCTGCTGGACGATCCGGCGTTGTTGCTCGAGGAAGGCCAGATCGATGTCATCATCGGAGAGGTGAAGCAGGGGGCTGCTGACTTCAATCCGGGGATAAGGCGACACGAGGTCCTCCATTCGGTTCTACGGCGAGTCGAGTGGCTGTTCGAGGAGGGGATCGATGCGGTGGTGGACGATCTCGGTGAGCGTCAGGTGTGTGAGGCACCCGCTCGCGGCGGCGGAACGATCAGGGTTCGGTTGGTCGCATTCGGCAGAGCACCTGCGACCGACCTCCACACGATGACCCACACCCACATGGTGGAGACCCTCATGGGATTCTTCTCCGGCTTGGAGGACGCCTTCAGACCGGTGCAGTTTCGTGCCCCGGCGCCGGCGATGCTCAGCCTGCTGCTGAAGACCGGGTTTGAGGTGAGCAAGGAGGACTGAAGCGCCTGGGGCCCACCTGCGAGTTCGGCAGCGGCGCTTCTGGTGTGGTGACGCAGGTGGATGGTGGTGGGGCCGTTATCCGTTGAGCAGCCATCTGACTCGGCCCCATGACGCGGCGTAGTGCAGCGTGATCAAGACGGCGACAGCGATGCCGAAGCCGCTGCTCCAGACGGCTCCTATCGCGAAGGTGCCGGCTCCGAGTATGAGCAACTCGATCGCAAGGCGGACCCATCCCGGTACTTCGACCGGTGCCTTCCCTGAGCGGCTCGGGTCGTTGAGGACATTGAAGATCCCCCAGACCGCCATTGCGCCAACCGAAACAGCGATCACCGCGATCCACCGAGTTGCCCCTGTCGTCTGATCCCATGCTGCGGCTCCGAGACCTACAAACGCTGCAACTTCAAGGCCAAAGCGCAGTGCCAGGTTCCAGCTGGCCAT
>JAZGIX010000120.1:0-3021 GCA_036482315.1 Acidimicrobiia bacterium
CACAGCGTTCCTTTTCGCGAACCTCGATCATATCTAGTCACCTCCGCGACGGAAAGTGACCACCACCACGCACGTTGCGGCTTCTTGGCTTGGCGGTGGAGGTGTTGCCGTTCCTCGAAGCCGAGGTCCGCGCCTACGGCGATGCGGTGTTGGCCGACGAGGTGGCCCGGTTCACCGTTGGCTTGGCCCTGTGGTTGGAAATCCCCGTCGATCTGGTGGCATTCGCCGGCCACCCCTGTTCCCAAAATGAAAGAGAGGAACCTTATGAATAGATACCCGCCAACACCCGATCACGTCGCCGACAGCGCACGAGAACTGGCAACATGCACGGCCCACCCATGGGAGCGCAGGTAGCGCATATGTGCCGTTATGCACTACCTGTCTGGATGCGGCGGACTGTTGGGCATATCGTCTAGCTCGTATCGAGGTCGCCGCAGCCGAGCACGGCCCGCACGGCCAGCCCCACATCGGGAATCCAGGCCGCATCGGCCAACGCGTCACCGCTCGCCACAAGATCGTCGAGCAGTTCCTGCACCTCGAGACAGGCCCGGGTTCCGTCGGCGTTGGCCGCCTCGTATTCAGCGAACTCGGGTGTCTGTTCGGCTTCCTCCACGCTGCTGACGGAGTCTGCAGCGGCGACCATGCCCTCGGCTGCCGCTAGCAGGCGCAGCAAGACATCACCAAGAACACCGTGCACCTCGGCGAGGGATTCTTGTGGGTCGAGAGCTTCGAATCCCTCGAGAAACTCGCCCCGGATTGCGATCTCTCTCTCGATGAACGCAACCGACTCCGCCATGGTCGGCTCTGCAATCTGGCCATAGGCCATAACGGACGCCTCGAGATCTGAGCGTCCGCTCTCGACCAAGGCGTTGAGGGCATCGACATACTCCGTTGCCGTCATCGGTCCGCCACAAGCGGTAAGCACGATGGCCAGGCTCGCTCCCGCCAAGAGCGTCTTGCTCATACTCCCATCCCTCCCACCGGCGTCATGAGGCTCGCTCTACTTGTCTGCTGTGACGAGTTCCTCCGTTTTGCCGCGGTCCTCTTCGAGGAGCTTGAGCATTCGCTCCGAGTTCTCGCGCGTGGCTGCGACGTTGTTGAACATCACCACCGGTGGAAAGTCCTCGGGCATTGCTGCCATGCCCGCTTGCATCTTCTCGAACATCGCGCGACGTTTCTCCACTTTCCGCGCTTCGCGCTCCTCAGGAGACGTAGACGTTTGGCTCTTCTTGGCGAGAAGGATCGCAGCGAGTATCGCGCCCGCAACCACACCCAACACTGCCAGTTTCTTCATTTCACACCCCTCTGGTGTACAGGATCGGCGGACGCCATTCGGTCCGCCTCCGATCATCAGAGCACACCCAACCTCGCGGAGTAGAGGACAACGTCACAACCAACCTCAACGAAGGACCTGGTCGGCGCGATTGACGGATCGGTCGAACCCGTCGGCGTGATGGCGGTTGATGATCTGGTTGGCGGCGTAGAGGCCGGTGAGGTAGGCGTCTTCGAGTCCGCAGATGTTGTGGTCGCCGACGAGGTAGAGGTCGGGGGCGTGTTCGCAGTCGAGGAGAGTGGTTCCGATCAGGTTGAAGGCGGGGTTCCAGTGTCGGTGTTCGATGATGTCCCATTCGGTCAGGTAGTCGGCAAGCCTTGGCTGCTCTTGGTGGGAGCAAAGGAGGATTGAGCCGTCGGCCTGTCGGGCGATGGCGCAGATTGGGCTGTCGTCGGTGAACAGGTTGATATCGGCGCGGGCAAACGGGGGTCGAAGTCTGCCGGTGATCTGGAAGGAATGGATACCGACCGGTCCTTTCAGGGAAGACAGACCGAGGAGACGCTGGGCCACGTCTGGAGGGGTTGCCACGACGACGTTGTGGGCGGAGAGGGAGCCGCTGCGTGAGGTGTTCACCATGTATGGGTGGCCACGCTGGCTGATCTCGGTGACGGTGTCGAAGAGGACACTGCGGGTCCAGGCGGCTCCCGTGTCGGCCCGGTAGGCGAACTCGTAGATGGGGACCAGTATCGGGAGAGCACCAAGGAGGAGGGTAAAGGCGGTCAACCGGCTCAGGGGGAGAAAGGCGGTGCCATACAGCCCCGGTCCCGCGTAATCGCGAGCTATCGACCCCAAGCGGTACTGGTCGATAAACTCTGAGGCTGGCTGTTGGTAGAGGCGCCACAGATAAGGGTCCGACCGGATCGCTCCAGCCTGCGAATCGACCAGACAGCGCCCTTTGAGCGTCTGGTAGTGGCGTTGGAATCTGCGGAGCTGGCTAATGAACCGAACAGCTTGGGGGAGGTGAGAGAACAGCCGGGGATCGCGGAGCCGATAGGAGCCGTCACGAGAGTGGCGAACTGTGGTGAGGGCGTTGATGCGACGGCCCCTCGTCACCAGTTTGTTGACGTGTTCGTAGTCGGCCCGTACGTAATATGCGCCCAGGTTGACCGAGTCGTCCTGGGACCGGCTGATCCGACCGCCGAGGTCTTCGCTGATCAACAGGAACGGTCGCTGAGCTTTAACAAGTCGTCGGGCACAGGCTTCCCCGGCGATCCCCGCCCCGATGATGATCGTCTCGACACTCCGGTCGGCAGGCACCGGCGGCTCACTGGTAGAGGCCACAGCGTTTCGCCGGCTAGCTCGTCTTCCGGAGAGCACCCGCCAGGGTGGCAACGCCGAATGCGACCAAAGCCAACGCCAGCCAGGCCGGCCCGTAGAAGGCGTTGAGGCCGAACGACAAGAAGACGATGCCCCACATCAATGTCCACCCGAACTTCCAACGGTACTCCGGCATCGTCAACCGAATCAAAGCTTCGGCGATGACAATTACCCCGCCACCGATGAAGAGCACCCCCCAGCCGTCCCACCAGTCATAGCTCTCGTGCCATGTAGTTGATGATGCAAACAGAACGAGAGCACCCCAAATGAACAATGCCGCCCAGGAGAACGCGTCCATGCGATCCGACTCCCAAACGTCTCGGTCACGCTCTTCCCTCGTCACACCTTCCGATCCGTGGATGTCTGAAGTC
>JAZGIX010000121.1:0-4030 GCA_036482315.1 Acidimicrobiia bacterium
TGGCGGGATTATTCGTGCTCGTGGGGGCGTTGCTCTGGTCGCGACGTACCCGCACCAAGACCGAGGACGAAGCATGACCGAGAAAGTAATAATTATCGGGTCGGGACCGGCCGGGCTCACGTCAGCCCTCTACGCGGCGCGCGCCGGACTCGAACCCCTCATGATCGAAGGCATGGAGGCCGGCGGGCAATTGATGCTCACGACCGACGTCGAGAACTACCCCGGCTTCCCCGACGGGGTGATGGGCCCCGAAATGATGGAACTGTTTCGCAAACAGGCTGAACGTTTCGGAACTCGAATCTTGCGATCCGATGTAAGCAAGGTGGACTTCTCGCAGCGTCCCTTCAAGATCTGGGTGGGAGACGAAGTCCACGAGGCCGAGGCGGTCATCGTTTCGACCGGCGCATCTGCCCAGTGGCTCGGCGTACCTGGAGAAGAGAAACTCCGCGGGCATGGGGTCTCCGCATGCGCAACCTGCGATGGGTTCTTCTTCCGTGATAGCGAGATCGTCGTGGTGGGCGGCGGTGACTCGGCTCTGGAAGAGGCGCTGTTCCTGACCAAGTTCGCATCGAAGGTCACGATCATCCATCGCCGTGACGAGTTTCGAGCCTCCAAGATCATGGCCGACCGAGTCCTCAGCCACGACAAGATCGAGGTCCGATGGAACAGCGTCGTCGAAGAGGTGCTCGGCGAGGACGCTGTGACCGGAGTGCTGCTCCGGGATGTCGTCACGGACGAGACCGAAGAACTCGCGGTCGAGGGAGCTTTCATCGCTATAGGTCACACTCCTAATACTTCTGTTTTCGACGGCCAACTCTCCCTCAACGAGAAGGGGTACCTCGAAACTTTCAAGAACACGTCCACCTCTGTTGCCGGTGTCTTTGGAGCCGGCGACGTCGTCGATTTCACCTATCGCCAGGCGATCACCGCTGCGGGGATGGGATGCGAGGCGGCGCTGGATGCCGAACGCTGGCTCGAATCACAGGAATGAAGCAAGATCCAATCCGGTTTATACCGATTGGAATGATGAACTCGAGGAGGTGAAGGCCGCCAGGCGGCCGGATCACAATGGCTGAGAACACGCTTACCGCAACCGATGCGGCATTCAACGAACTGATCAACGGCGATAAGCCGGTGCTCGTCGATTTCTGGGCCGAGTGGTGTGGACCGTGCCGGATGGTTGGCCCGATCGTCGACGAAATCGCGGGTGAGCACGCCGACAAATTGAGCGTCGCAAAGCTCAACGTCGACGAGAACCCGCAAACCGCGATGGAGTACGACGTCATGAGCATCCCGACGTTGATCGTCTACCAGGACGGCGCCGAGAAGAAGCGCATCGTCGGAGCACGACCCAAGCACGCTCTACTTCAAGAGCTCGAGGAGTTTCTTAACTAATAGGCCGAGCGCAGCGAGGCTCCCGACTGTGGGAGCATGGAACCAATCATGGCGCTCTATCGACGTGGAGATCAGGGAGAGCCGGTCCGGGACATCCAGGATCGGCTCTCTGCTTTGGGATTCGGCACCGATCCCGACGCCGCAGGCGACTTCGGACCCGCCACCGAGGCCGCCGTTCGGTTCTTCCAGGAGGAGCAGCGCTTGGCTGTCGATGGACTTATCGGGCGCGAGACCTGGCGCACACTCGTCGACGCCGGTTTCGTGCTGGGAGATCGACAGCTGTACTACCGGATGCCAATGCTCCACGGCGACGACGTCGCCGAGTTGCAACGGAGCCTGAACGCCATCGGATTCGATGCCGGAGATGTCGATGGGATTCTGGGGCCTGACACCCTGCGGTCCCTGCTCGACTTCCAGCACAACAGGCGGATGGCCGAAGACGGGATCGCCGGAGCCGCTGTGGTCGGTGAGTTGCGGCTCATGTCTCGTGAGACGTCGAAAATGGGGCGACACGAGCTCCGAGAGCGTGCCTGGCTCGCCTCGCTGCCGGCCACCCTTGCCGGACACCGCATCTTCGTCGACCCGTTCTGCCGTTCGCTCGAAGAGTCTCTAGTCGCATGGGAAGCGGGTGTCGCCGCCGCCGCTCGGCTACGCGATCTGGGAGCACACCCGATTACCTCGCGGTCGTCCGACACCAGACCCGCAGAACGGCTTCGAGCCATGCACGCCAACGAGAGCGCCGTCGACATCGTCGTCTCCCTCGCCCTCCCGGCGACCGACACGCCCGGGATCTACTCGTTCGCTTCGGCCCTCAGCCACAGCGCGGCAGGCCTGGCCATCGCCACCGGTCTCTCCTCCACCCTCGGGCTCGAACCGCACGGGAGGGTGATGCCGATCTTGCGTGAGACGCGAGCGCCGGCAGTGGTCATTGCCACCGAGCCTCTCGATGCCGAGTTAGGCCGCCGCACGATCGACGCTCTGGATCGCTGGCTGGGTTCCCAAGCGGCACAACGGGCAAGGGAGTGACCAGTAGCCAGTCGCCAGCAAGATGCAAGCTGCGCGTGCTCCGACCTCGGAGTCGGAGGGCCCCCCCTCCAATCGGCCTGCGGCCGATTGACTCCCCCTCAAGGGGGGAATGGTTCCCTCTTGCTTGGGAATGGTTCCCTCTTGCTAAGGACTAATGACTAATGACTGCGAGCGCAGCGAGCTCCGCTACCTATTCACTCCCCTATGAGTCCTCTATAGATCCTTTCCAGATCGTCGAGGGATCCGAACTTGATGACCATCTTTCCTCCACCGCGAGCCCCGTAGTCGATTCGGACGGTGGTGCCGAGACTCTCCTCCATCCGTTCCTCCAGGGCGATTATCTGGGCCGGACGCTCCCGCTTGGAGCGAGCCATCTTGGTGGTGCTCCCACGGCGGTCGCGCACCGCTTCTTCCACCTGTCGGACCGACCATTCCTCACGGGCAGCCTGTTCGGCGATCTTCACCGCCCTGGAAGCATCTTCCAAGCCGAGTAGGGCCCGTCCGGCCCCCGCCGAGATGCGACCATCGGCGATGAGTCCCTGGATCTGACCCGGCAGATTGAGCAAGCGCACAGAGTTCGTCACCGACGATCTGCTCTTGCCGACTCGCTGTGCAACATCCTCGTGTCGCATGGCAAAATCTTCCATGAGGGCTCTGTAGGCCTCGGCCTCTTCCAACGGCCCCAGATCCTCGCGTTGGACGTTCTCGATGAGCGACTCTGCCAGTCGAGCAGCCTCATCACTCTCGCGCACGACGGCCGGGATCTGGTCCAGGCCGACCAGTTTGCTTGCCCGAAGTCGCCGCTCCCCCGCCACCAAGACGTGGCGTCCATCCGGACCGGCCGGCCCAACGACGATCGGCTGCAGGATTCCGACTTCTCTGATCGAGGCCGCCAAGGCCTCCAGGGACTCATCATCGAACCGCGTCCGCGGTTGGCGCGGGTTGGGATCAATGCTGTCGACCGGAATGGTGCCTGCCTCCGGGTCGGACTTGTCGATCGCCAACAGGGCGTCCAGGCCGCGGCCCAAGCCTGACTTACGTGCTGCGGCCATGTCTCTTCCTCCATTCCTTGGCGAGCGCTCGGTAGGCAACCGCCCCCTTGCTTTTCCGATCAAACGACTCGATCGGTTCTCCATACGACGGAGCCTCTGCCAACCGCACAGTCCGGGGGATCACCGTGTCATATGCAGTCGTTCCAAAGTGTTCCCGCACCTGCGAACTCACCTCGGCAGCGAGTGTGGTGCGCCGATCGTACATTGTCAGCACTGCACCCTCGATGTGTAGCTGAGGGTTTAGGTGCGATTGTATCGCTTCGATCGAGCGCAACAGCTGGGTAAGCCCTTCCAATGCGTAATACTCGGTCTGAATAGGGATCAGCACTTCGTGGGCGGCCGTCAGAGCGTTGACCGTTATCAGACCCAGGCTTGGCGGACAATCGATAAAGACCGCGTCGAACTCGGTCTCCATCGTCGAAAGGGCTTTGGCCAGCAACTGCTCCCTAGACATACGCGCCACCAGTTCGATTTCGGCGGCGGCAAGGTCTATCGAAGAGGCGATGATGAAGAGGTCCTTGACGCTGGTGGGCTCGACCCCGTCGTCGACATCACCC
>JAZGIX010000122.1:0-5706 GCA_036482315.1 Acidimicrobiia bacterium
AGACCGACGAATCCCGCCGTCTTCGAACCGACCGACAGGTAGGCGGCCACCGGTGTCGGAGCTCCCTGGTAAGTGTCCGGCGCCCAGAAGTGGAATGGCACCGCCGAGATCTTGAAGGCAAAGCCGACCAGCACGAAAACAACGGCCAGCACGAAAGCAGGATCGTTTGCCAGGTCAAGCGTCGCCGATGCGGCTGCGATTCCAGAGAAGGTGATCTCCCCGGTGAGGCCGTAGACGAGTGACATGCCGAACAACAGGATTGCCGCCGACAGCACGCCGATCAGGAAGAACTTGAGCGCAGCCTCGTTGCTCCGGGTGTCTCCCTTGCGCCACCCGGCGAGCAGGAAGGCCGGACCGGATACCAGCTCGAGGCCGATGAACATCGTGATCAGATCGCGCGACGAAGCCATCACCACCGCACCGGTGATCGAAGCGAGCACCAGGAAGTAGAACTCACCCTGGTAGTAATCGTCGCTTTCGATGTAGCCGACCGACAGCAACAAGGTGATCACCCCGACGACGATGAATAGACCCTTGAGCACCAGAGCGAAATCATCGATGACGTATGAGCCTCCGAACAGAACCCGAGAGCCGGTGTCTGCGCAATTGGTGAGATCACCGCAGACGGCCAGCGTCAACAATGGGAAGGCGGCGGCAGTCAATCCGACGAGGGCGGTGACACCCGCCAGATACTTGTGGCGGTCGGATAGCACCAGGTCGATGAAGACGACGGCGATCAGCGTCACCCCCAGGATCAGCTCCGGTGCAATGGCGTGGTAGTCGAACACTCGATCAGCCTCCGAAGGCGGTCTTTACCAGATGGACAACAGCCCCATCGGTGGCACCGAAGATGATCTTCGGGAACACCCCGATGGCCAGGATCGCAATGACGAGCGGCACCCAGGCCGCCAGCTCGAACCCGTCGGCGTCGTGGAACTCTTGGCCGCTCCACTCCTCAGAGGGCTCGCCGAGGTTGACCTTTTGCAGCATCCACAAGAGATAGCCGGCGGTCAGCACCGTGCCGATCGCACCAATGACCATCGCGCTACGGAACACGCCGAGGCTGAGGCCATCGAGCGGGCTGAAGGAACCGAGCAGCGCCATGAACTCGCCCCAGAACCCGGCGAGTCCGGGCAACCCGAGTGACGCCATCGCGGTAAAGGCGAGGATCCCGCCCATGACCGGCATCAGCTTCATGTTGCCGCCGAGACGTGACATCTCGCGGGTGTGATAGCGGTGCGACATCGAACCGGCCACAAAGAACAACAGTCCCGTGATGACACCGTGAGCAACCATCCCGATGATGGCTGCATTGATGCCGATGTCGGTCAGGGTCGAGATGCCCAGCATCACAAATCCCATGTGTCCCACCGACGAGAACGCGATGAGGCGCTTCAAGTCCGTTTGAGCCAGACAGGCGAGGGAGCCGTAGATGATGGCGATCACCGCCAGAATTGCTATCCACGGCGCCCAAACCTGGGCCTGCTCGGGCAGGATCGGCAAGCTGATGCGGATGATGCCGTAGGTGCCGAGCTTCAGCAGGATCGCAGCCAGCAGGACCGAGCCGACCGTCGGAGCCGCGGTGTGGGCGTCGGGGAGCCAGGTGTGCAGCGGCCACATCGGCACCTTGACCGCAAACCCGAGGAATATCGCAGCAAACACCCAGGCCCCGAAGGTGCCGGTGAACACCCCCATTTGCCCCATGTCCGCCAGCAGCAGCATGTCGAACGTGTGGGGGTCGCTCTTGAAGTACAACGCCAAGAACCCCAACAGCATGAACACCGAGCCGAACAGCGTGAACAAGAAGAACTTGATCGAGGCGTAGAGCCGCGTCTCGACCTCGCGTTTGAATCCGGGTATCCGCATCTTGGTGCGATCGCCCCAGATGCCGATCATGAAGTACATCGGGAGCAGCACGAGCTCGAAGAAGATGAAGAACAGCACCAGGTCGAGCGCGACGAAGGTGCCGTTCATCCCGGTCGCCAGGACCAGGATCAACGCCAGGAATGCCTTGGGATTGTGCGGCTCGGGCCAATGGTTCCACGAATACACGACGGCCAGCAAAGTGATGAAGGTGGAGAGGACCAGCATCGGGAGGCTGATCCCGTCGATGCCTATGTGGAACCTGGAACCGATGGACGGAATCCACGTGAGATCGGTTCCCAATTGGAACTTCTCGGTCACGTCGAAGTCGAACGCGAACAAGACGCCGACCGACAAGCCGAACGAGGCAAGCACGAACCCGAGCGACACCCACTTGGCGACCCGCTCCTGAGCCTTTGGCAGCATCAGCACGAAGGCTGCTCCCACCAGTGGCAAGAAGACGATGAGGCTCAGACCCCATCCGCTTTCAAACCAGTCCATCTCGCTCGTCCTCCTCCTAGTTAAAGATCAGAAACCCGACCACGAGCAGAATCGTCCCGGCGAACAACGCCCACGCATACTGCTGAACTCGGCCCGTCGTCGTGTACCGCAACTGCTCGCCGGCCTCCCCGGTGGCGGCAGCTGCAGCATTGATTGCGAGGTCGATTCCTCGCTGATCGATTCCGCCGTAGACGATCTTTGCCATGAAGCCGGCTCCGGCACCGACCCCGTTGACCACGCCGTCGAGCACGTACGTGTTCGACCAATCGATCGCCCTGGCGATGGGACCCTTCGTCGTGTTGACGATGCCCCTCAGATAGAAATCATCGATGTAGTACTTGCGCTCCAGCAGCGGGTACAGCACCGGGATGCGGAAGGTATCTCGCGCTGCCTGCGTATCTCGATCGCCCCGCCACAGCCGAGTTCCGATCGCGATGCCGGCGGCGGCCGCAGCCAGACCGGCACCGGCCAACAGGAAGTTGATCGCCTCGGCGTGGTGATCGCCCATCACAATGATCCTGGCACCGACCCAGTCCGTGAATCCGGTGAAGATCCCCGGCATGTTGGCGAAGCCGGCCACCGCCGACAGTGCAGCAAGGCCGATCAACGGATACGTCATGATCTTGGGCGATTCATGCGGCTGCCCTTCACCCTTGTACTCACCGTAGAACGTGAGATAGACCGCCCGCGCCATGTAGAAGGCGGTGATGAAGGCGCCGGCGATGGCGACAACGAGCACCACCGATGCCACGAGCCCTCCCCCGGCGCCGGCATCCTGGCTGATCGAATCCAGGATCTCATCCTTCGACCAGAACCCGGCCAGAGGGAAGATCCCGGCCAGGGCGAGCGAGCCGATCAGGAAGGTCCAATAGGTGGACGGCATGAACTTGCGTAACCCGCCCATGTCGGACATGTTGTTGGAGTGCACCGCGTGGATCACCGACCCGGCTGCCAGGAACAAGAGCCCCTTGAAGAATGCGTGGGTGAACAGGTGGAACAGACCTGCGGTGTAGGCCCCGGCTCCCATGGCGACCGTCATGTACCCGAGTTGGGACAACGTGGAATAGGCGAGGACCTTCTTGATGTCGTCCTGGACGAGTGCGATCAGGCCGGTCAGGAAGAGAGTCAACGCCCCGACGATGATGATGATCGTCTTCACGTCCACCGCAAACAGCTCGTTCTGATAGAGCGGGAACATCCGGCCCAATAGGTACACGCCGGCGGTCACCATCGTTGCCGCGTGCATGAGTGACGAGACCGGGGTCGGGCCGGCCATCGCATCGGGCAGCCAGACGTGGAACGGGAATTGAGCGCTCTTGCCCATCGCTCCGATGAAGAGCATCAGCCCGGCCCAGAAAGCAACCTGAATCAGGCCGCTGTCGGCGTTGGCAATCGCTTCGAGAACATCGGAGAACCGGAACGAACCGATGGTGACACCAATGATGATCACCCCGATGATCAGGCCGACGTCGGCGACCTTGTTGGTGATGAACGCCTTGATCGCCGCGGCGTTGTTCTCGTGGTCCTCCCACCAGTGGCCGATCAGCAGGTAGGAGGCGACGCCGACGAGCTCCCATCCGACGATGAGCTGGACCAGGTTCGGAGCCGAGACCAGCACGAGCATCGCCCCGGCGAACAACGTGAACGAGGCGAAGAACCAGGTGAACCGGATGTCGCCTTCCATGTAGCCCTTGGCGTAGGTGAAGACCGCGAGGCCGACCACGCCGACGACGGCGTACATCATGATCGAGAGTCCGTCGACCACCCACCCCCACTCGAGAACCAACGAACCGATCCTGGCGATTTCGATCGAACCCTCGTAGTGGATGCCCCCGTTGGCGTTGGCGACGAACAGTGCCACGCCGTAGACGGCAACAAACAGCATCGAGAACTCGGCCAACTCCCAGCCTTTCTGCGGGAGCCGCTTCCCGACAAAGACGATCGCAAACATCAGAACAAGCGGCACGATCGGAATGAGCCAGGCCCACTCGGCAAGAAGTCCGCCGTCACTCAACTCCAAGGCGTGTTCGGCGCCTTCTTCGGCGTAGAGGAGCAGTGAGGTCGCGAGGTAAGTCATCGGGTCACCACTTGAGCAGGTCGAGTTCGTCGATGTTGGCAGACGAGCGATTCCGGAAGATGAGTACCACGATGGCGAGGCCGATGCCGACCTCGGCCGCAGCCACCGCAATCACAAAGAGCGCAAAGACTTGGCCGGCGATGAGTTCATCCTGGAGGAAGGCCCCGAAGGCCACGAAGTTGATGTTGACCGCAGTGAGCATGAGTTCGACCGACAGCAGTACCAGAACCGCGTTGCGACGAATGAGCACGCCATAGATCCCGATCGAAAACAGCAGGGCGGCCAGGACGAGGAACTGGTTGACGATCATTGTTCCGGGTCTTTCCGGGCGAGAACGATCCCCCCGATGAGCGCAGCAAGCAGCACGAACGAGACGGCCTCGAACGGGATCACGTAGCGAGTGAACAGCACGGACCCGATATCTTCAGCTCTGACCACACCCTCGGAAATCGTCTTGACCCCGAAGGAATCCGTGGTAGCCCACGCAATCGTGACGAAGGTGGCAAGAGCGACCAAAGCCGCGGGCCAGCGCCGCTCGTGATCGAGTTGCACCGAATCCCGGCCGGTCGGAGCCCGGGTGATCATGATGCCGAACAGGAACAGGACGATCACTGCGCCGATGTATACGAGCACCACCGTCCAGGCCACGAATTCGGCACCGAGCATCAAGAAGAGGGCTGCAGATCCGCCCAACGCCACCACCAGCATTAGCGCGGCGTGAACGAGATTGGGCGAGGTGACCACTCGAATGGCCGACCCGACAATGGCAATCGCGATTACCAGGAAGACGATGTTGCGAGCGTCCGTGATCCAGTCGGAGAATTCCATCAGGACTCCAATGCCGGAGGATCGGGGACGGTCTCGAGCCATACGCCGAGACGCTCTTTGTCGTGGAGTAGCGAAGTGATGCTCATCTCCGAATACTCATGTTCGGGTGACCAGAACAGGGCATCGAACGGGCACACCTCCACGCAGATGCCGCAATACATACAGAGGGCGTAGTCGATGTCGAACCGATCGAGAGTGGCCCGGCTCCGGGGACGTCCACCCTCCTTGGCCGGCGGTTGCATCTCCTTGTGACCCTCGATGTAGATGCACCAGTCCGGACAGTCCCGGGCGCAGAGCATGCAGACCGTGCAGGCGTCGGCGTCGAGAGCGATCACCCCCCGGGCACGGGGAACCAGCACTTCCTTCTCGATCGGGTAGTGGATCGTCGACGTCTTGGTGAAGAGCGTCTTGAGCGTAAGCCACAGGCCTTTGGCCAG
>JAZGIX010000123.1:0-3407 GCA_036482315.1 Acidimicrobiia bacterium
GGTTCGTCTGGGGCGCCAGATACGCTGAATCGCTTCCACCCATGCAACCGTCCCGAGTCCTTGGAAGTGCGCGTTTGACGCCGGCTTGATCCGATCCATCGCACTGGCGACCTTTTCAACAACCACACTCCTACCCAAAAGCCGCGTTGCGTGCACTTTTCGTGACGTTCGACAACTTGATCACGATTGTCCAGGTCCTTCGTCTTGTTGTTGCCTGGAGCTTGACCCTCGTGTGACCCGGCCCGCCTAGTCATCCAAATCTTCAACAACCACAGGCCGTCCCGACCCAACACGTCCTAGTTCTTCGTACGACGGCTGGCGGGGCGAACTCCTTGCCCTGCTCATCCGGCTGATGACAGTCGAGGATATCTCCGAGCCGTACTATCGCGCCTTCGCCGTCCCAGTCAGGCCCCCGGTGCGGCGTCCCGTAGGCTGAATCGGAATGGAGAACGGCGAGTTGGCCACACCGAAGCAGGGCCCGACACCCGACGAACCGGCCACACCCGATGAGGGTCTTACCCCCAGCGAGGTCAGGCAACGGATTCAGGCCGGCCTGGTCAATCAGGTGCCGGAGCGACCGAGCCGGACCACCCGGGAGATCGTCCGCGCCAATGTCGTCACCCGATTCAACATTCTCCTCGGTGCGCTGCTCCTCGTCGTGCTCATCGTGCTCCAGGAGCCCCGTGACGCGTTGTTTGGAATCGTCCTGGTGACCAACTCGGCCATCGGCATCGTCCAGGAGCTGCGAGCCAAGCGCACATTGGACAGATTGGAGCTGCTGGCGGCGCCCCGGGTGCGCGTGGTCAGGTTGGGACAGGTCACAGAGTTGCCTGTGGACCAGATCGTGGTCGATGACCTGATCGACCTCCGACCAGGCGATCAGCTGGCCGTAGACGGAGTGGTCGTGTTGTCGACGGGACTGGAGATCGACGAATCCCTGCTCACCGGGGAATCGGATCCGGTTGCCAAGGAACCCGATGACGGGTGCCTGTCCGGGAGCTTCGTGGCTGCCGGCTCGGGCCGGTACACGGCCACCAGAGTCGGAGCCGACTCCTATGCGGCGAAGCTGGCCCAGGCCGCCAAGAGATTCACGCTCGTCCGCTCCGAACTGCGTGACGGCATCGATCGGATCCTCGGCCTGGTGAGCTGGGTGGTCGTCCCCATGGGCGCCTTGCTGGTCTGGAGCTCGCTACGAGGCGGTCGCACTTTCGTCGAGGGTCTGAGGGGAGCAGTGGCGGCTGGTGTGGCCATGGTGCCACAGGGGCTGGTGCTGCTGGCCTCCATCGCCTTCGCCGTTGGTGTGATTCGACTGGGACAACGCAATGTCCTGGTGCAGGAGCTTCCTGCCATCGAGGGCCTGGCCCGCGTGGACACGATCTGTTTCGACAAGACCGGAACCCTGACCGAGGGACGCCTGACCGTCAAAGACGTCGTCCCTTTCTCGGACCGTGACTTCGAGCCGGCGCTGGGGGCCCTCGTCGCCGCAGAGCCCCATCCCAACGCCACACTCTCGGCGATTGGGGCGGCCTTCCCCGAGAACCTGGGCTGGAGAGCCGAGCGCGCTGTCCCCTTCTCGTCCGCCCGGAAGTGGAGCGGCGCCACATTCACGTATGAAGGCACCTGGGTGATCGGCGCCCCCGACGTGGTCGCCCCGCACGACACCCGGGTCAACGATCTGGCGACGAGGGCATCGGCCCAAGGCAGCCGTGTCCTCCTTGTGGCACACAGCGAGACCCCACTGAGCGACGGCCGTCTGCCTCCCGATCTCGACCCGGTGGCTGTGATCTCGCTGTCCGACCAGGTCAGGGATGATGCCTCCGAAACCCTCCGCTACTTCGCCGACCAAGGAGTTCGGGTCAAGGTCATATCCGGTGATCACCCAGAGACCGTCGGCGCCGTTGCCGCGCAGGTGGGGATCGATGGTTCGGATCAAGTGGTCGACGCCCGCCAGCTACCCAAAGATGGTCGCCAGCTGGCCGCGGTCGTGGAAAGGGGCACCGTCTTCGGCCGGGTCGCGCCCGGTCAGAAACGCGACATGGTCCGCGCCCTTCAGTCCAGGGGTCACGTTGTCGCGATGGCGGGCGACGGCGTCAACGACGTGCTGGCCCTCAAGGCCTCGGACATCGGCGTGGCCATCGGTGATGGAGCACCTGCGTCACGCGCCGTCGCCCAGCTCGTGCTCATCGACGGCAGATTCGACACGCTCCCCGGGATCGTCGGCGAAGGGCGACGAGTGACCTCGAACATCGAGAGAGTCGCCAACCTGTTCATCACCAGCACCGTCTATGCGCTCGGGCTTTCGCTCGCCATCGTGATATCCACCCTGCCGTTCCCCTTCCTGCCCCGTCACCTCACCTTGGTGGGCAGTCTGACGGTGGGCATTCCGGCGTTCTTCCTGGCGCTGGCCCCATCCCGTCGACGGGCCCGGCCCGGGTTCGTGGCTCGCGTGCTCAAGTTCGCGATCCCGGTTGGGCTGGTCGCCACGATTGCTACCTTCGCCGGCTTCTATTTGGCCGATTCGGAAGGCTCCACCGTCGAGCAATCGCGGACTACGGCCACCCTGATCCTGGCCGCTATCGGGCTCATTGCCCTGGGAATCGTCAGCCGCCCCCTCGTCCCGTGGAAGAAGGCGCTGATCGGCACCATGGCGGGATTGCTCGTTCTGACGATGGCAACGCCGTTCCTAAGGGATTTCTTCGGATTGGAGCTCCCTCGGGTCGTCGTGTTCCTGTCAGCTGTGGGCATCGTCGCCATCACCGGGACGGTGATGGTCTTCGCTCTCCAAGCTGTCGGGTGGGCCAGGATCGTCCCCACCATCCTCAAGGAGTACCCACCGACGCGGCCACAGGCGTGGCGACGCTTCACCCGCCGAGTCGTCGAAAGGTCGGGCTGGGAGGAGTCATTCCCCGCGAGCACCGAACTGCAGACCGTGGTCAAGCCGGAGGTCGAAGCAGCAGAAGACGACTGAGGGACGGAACGGCTACTTGGAGTTTCTCTCCGGCGGCAACCGGCAGAAGGGTGTCCGCTTTCGCCGCCATGGAATGGATCAGAGCCTTCATACGCAATCCGTCGGTGGCCGCGCGTACGTATGGTGAGAACTCATCTTGGCCGGATCGTCTAGCGCTCGATCAAGCTTCATCTACCGAATTCCGACATCAACGAATGCTGGTGATAGTCAGTGTCGAGAGTGTCGATACTGAATGGGCGGCGCGAACAGGATCATCGATGTAGCGTCGTGATCGCGTCCTCTAATCCAGCTGTTTGACCACCGTTTGACTTCGCCCGTCCGACCACTCAGATCTCCAACAACGACAGGCCTCCACGCGACAACGCCACTAATTTCTTCTTGCGTTGCTCGGATGGCCTACATCAGCGACTCCTCGCCAGGCCTTCCAACAATTCGTAGG
>JAZGIX010000124.1:0-8125 GCA_036482315.1 Acidimicrobiia bacterium
CCATGTCGGACGAGATGCAGCGTATGGAGCACGGCGTGAGAGTGTATCGACGACCGTAGGCAAGACTCGTCGAGGGGTACCGTCGGGTGGTGGGCGAATTCTCGGAGCGCATCGCGCATCTCGACATGGATGCTTTCTTCGTGGAAGTGGAGCGGGGTCGCCGTCCCGACCTCATCGGCAAGGCCGTTCTGGTGGGCGGAGCCGGGAACCGGGGGGTCGTCGCCTCCGCCTCCTACGAGGCCCGACGGCGTGGCGTTCGGTCGGGAATGCCGATGGTTCAGGCGCGGCGACTGGTGCCTCACGGCGTGGTGGTTGCGCCCGATCACTCCGCCTATCGGGAGGCTTCGGATCAAGTCTTCGAGATTCTCGGCGGCTTCACACCGTCGATCGAGCGGATCAGCGTGGACGAAGCCTTCATCGACATCGGCGGTCTGCGCCTCCACTACGAATCGCCTCGGTCATGTGCCGAGAAGATGCGGGCCGCGATCCGGTCAGAGCTGGCGCTGCCGTCGTCAGTTGGAATTGCCACCACGAGGCTGCTCGCCAAGATGGCGTCGCGAGATGCCAAACCGGACGGCGTCCTCGTGGTCGAAGCCGGCACCGAACTGAGTTACCTCCATCCCAAGCCCGTCGAGGCGCTGTGGGGAGTCGGGCAGGCGACTCGGGCTCGCATCGAGGAGCTGGGCATCGCAACAGTGGGCGACATCGTGACCTTCCCGCGCGATACATTGGTGCGGAGGCTTGGTGAGGCACTCGGCACCATGCTGTGGACCATTGCCCATGGCGGCGATATTGGAACGGCCGCGGACGCTACAACCACCCGATCGATCTCGGTCGAGCAGACATATGAGACGGATCTGACCTCTGAGGATTCGATGGAGCGCGAGCTTCTGGCACATGCCGACAAGCTGTCATCGCGGTTGCGGCGCGCCCGGTATGTGGCATCGACGATCACTCTCAAGGTGCGCTATCCCGACTTCACCACGGTGTCGCGATCCCACACGTTTGCCGCGCCGGTATCCACCTCGGTCGAGATCTTCGACATTGCTCGCCGACTGCTCGGACGCACCGCCGCTCGCCGGCAGGGTGTGCGCCTCCTCGGAGTCGCCGGCGGCGGTCTGGTAGGAGTGGACCAACCGCGGCAGCTGGCCCTCGGCGACAGTGCCTGGGAGGAGGTCGACGAGGCCGTGGAGAAGATCAGGGAGCGCTTCGGCGGGAAAGCGGTTGGTCGCGCCCGGTTGGCCGAACTCGACGATCAAGATGACGGAATGTCAGCACCGTTGTAGGCGCCGGACCCGCCGATTGGATCCAAACCGGCTGGCGGGTCTCGGGGGCCACTGCTCGGCACCTGATCTCTCTGCCGGCGCGTCCGGGCAGTAGGAGGGCCGCTCGGTATACTCCGGGTTCCTACCACCGCTGGCGGAGAATCACAACATGCCCCTCGATGACAGAGAACAGCGGATCCTCGAAGAGATCGAGCGGCAGTTCTACGAGGAAGACCCGAAACTGGCGGAGACCGTCCGCACCGCGACGCTCGCCAGCCTGTCGGGGAAGCACCTGAAGTGGGCCCTGCTGGGCCTCATCGTTGGCACCGCGCTCATGTTCGGGTTCTTCACCAGGAACACGCTCATCGCCCTCTTCGGATTCGCACTGATGGTCGTCTCCCTGGTCGGTCTGGTGGCGATCGCCCGCCGGCGAGCCGGTGTCGCGATGCGATCTGAGGGCGGCCTCCTCGGGGGGCTGCGACGCCGGTGGGGCAATGGCTAGGCTGCGTTGCCTAGGGGGATACGGCTGGAACGTCGGGATCGGAGCCGGGAGCCGGAGCGGGAGTTGACCGGCCTCGACGGATAGGGAGACAGGAACTTGGAAGCGTTTACGGCTCAGCAGGCTTGTCGCCTGACCAGTTGTACATCTCACCAGCTGCGTTACTGGGATCGTGTGAAGCTGGTTCAGCCATCGGTGCAGGCCACCGGCGGCAGGCCCGGAAGGCGGCGCCTCTATTCATTCCGCGATCTGGTCGCGCTGCGGGTGGTTCGCAGCTTGCTCGACAACGGGATGTCCGTGCAGCGGGTGAGAAGGGCCTGGGACTATCTGCGTCGCACGGCCGAAATGGATGTCCATCTGTCGCAGGTGCGGCTGGTCACAGACGGTCAGAGCATTTTTCGTGTCGCCTCGGATGAGGAAGAACTCATCGATGCTCTCCGTGAGGGGCAGTTGGCCTTTTTCGTCGCCATCGATCAGATCACGCGTGAGGTCGAAGAGGACGTCACCAAATTTGAACTAGACCGGGATCAATTTCTCGAGATGCTGCGGCGGGTCGAAGACGACGTCCAAAGCGAGGCAGCAGGGGGATAGGCATTAGGGGTTAGGTAGGAAGGGACCAGTTCTTCCTAACTCCTTCTCCTCTTTTTCCTCATCCAGCTTGGGATCAACGTCGAGAGGCGGTATTGGGCAGCCACCCGGTGTGTCAGTGAGTAGCGGCCCGTCAGCCGGTCTTCGGAATCCTGGAGCGACCTGATGGCCAGCCTGACGCTCCGGCCGTCGTTATCGCCGGTCCCGTACACCGAGGCACCGTAGACCTCGGCCAGGGGCCGCATGACGGGATCGGTCCTTCGGGCGAATTCCAATGGCGTCGCGGAGGTGGCCGGTCCGTCACCGAGGTCGGTGAGACGGTCGAGGATCTCTCTCCAAGCAGCGCCGATGTCACCAGCTTCCAGCCTCCGCAGGCGCCGTCGTCGGCGGGCCCATTTGACGGCAGGAACCAGACCGAACAGGCCGACGAGGACCAAACCAACCGGTGCCAGCCAACCGGGAAGGCGCGGTCCGGTTGCAGTGTCACTTCCGCCGTCGGCGGCGATGACGCGTTGAGGGATGTCGAACTCGTCATCGCGGAAGAGTGCACCTCCTTGGCTATCGAGCTGGAGCGGGGGCGCCACCGCCTCCGGTACGTCGAGGTAGTCGGCGACGTCGAAGGGCAGGTCGGCGAGCGTTGCCGGGTTCACGCCATCGCCGCGTGGAGTGGGATCGAAGCGAACCCAGCCCTGTGAGGGCATCCACAGTTCCACCCACGCATGGGAATTGCGATCTCGTACGACGACCCGCCCGTCCTCGAGCAACGTTCCGGGTGTAAACCCGAGCACGACCCGCGAGGGAATGCCGAGCGTGCGAGCCATCACGGCCATCGATGTCGAGAACTGCTCGCAATAGCCGATCCGATAGTTCTCACTCGTCGGGTCCAGCAACCAGTCAGACAGGACCGAGGCCCCGTGGCCGGGGACGATCGCGGTGGAGTAGACGAAATGGCCAGGAGTACGGAAGAAGGCTTCGAGGGCCAGCGCCTTTTCGAAGTCGGTTTCGAGGCCCCTGGTGTTTTCGACGGCAAGGGCGCCGATCCGGGTGTCGAGTTCGTCCGGGAGTTTCAGGAAGCGCTCTGCGTCCTGGATCTCCCGCACTTCGATGGCGAAGGGAGATTCTTGGGATTCGAAATCGTCTTCATCGATGGCTCCCTGAAAGACGATCGATGGCAGCCCGTCGTCGGTGCGGCTCAGGACGTCGAGATCCGGAGCAGGTACGTCGGAATTGACCGTGTAGGTCATGCCTCGGTAGGTGAGCGCATCGAACCGCAATGCAGCGTCGTCGGTCTTGACCCGGTATCCACGATCGACCGCTGTGTTTGGCGCCGACATCGCCCGGGGGGAGTAGGCCGCAGGCAGCCAGTCCATCTGCAGCGCCAGAACGGTGATCTCTTGGACGATCGATGAGGTCGGCCCGAAGAAAGCGGCCTCGGTCAGTTCAAACGAATCGATCTCCTCGGGTCGATCGATCTCCGGATCTCCACCGATGTGCCACTGGACGCCATCGAACCGGTCGAGGGTCAGCATTCGCCAAAACACTTGATCGGGCGCGAGGTCTCCCTGGACGTCGGCAACGAAGACCGGAACGTTGGACTGCGAAACGAGGCTCTGGCGGATTCCGACGAAGGGGTTGTACGAGACACTGCCGTAGTACTCACCGCTGAGGCCGGTTCGCACTCGCCAGCTCAGGTACCCGCTTCTGGGCACCAGGCCAGACACTGCGCTGGCCGACACGACGGCGACCATGAGAGCCGCGGCGAGGGTGACCACTGCTAGCGACGGCAGCGACCGTATGAGCGCCAGGCGAGTGACTCCGGAGGTAAGGAGACCTGTGGATTCGCGCCTCCGGTCAAAGGCAACCGCCAGAAGACCTGCGCCGATGAACACCATGAAGGCCATTCCCCAGACGCCACCGGGGCGGCGATCCATCACTGCGAACTCGAGATAGACCACGAGCGGAGCCAGAACGGCGATGTAGGGCCGTCCCCGTCCGAGACCCCACGACAGGAGTGCACCGAGGGTCCAGAAGACCAGCGCCAGGATGGCGATGATTCCCGACGACGGGATGACGGGGGCGACGCCGGAGCCGATCACATCGCGCGCGTAGCCGAGTTCATCACCCAGTGCACGCATCGAGTCGAGTGAGGGGTACCAGGCTGCCGAGGGAACGGCGATTCTGACCGCTATCAGCAGCGCGGCCGTCGTGTTGATCGCAAAGACGGTGCGTCCGCTCAGACGGTAGGAGAGTCCGGCCCACGTGATGGTCACTCCGAGCACCGCAGCCGCCACCAGAATGAATTCCCAGGGCAGTCCCTCGACGGACGAACGGAGGAGACGCTCGGCCCTGGCGAGAGCCAATCCGATACCGGCGATGCCGGCTATCCAACTGAAGCGGTAGACCATGAAAGCTCCATCGCGGTTCTCCACGCGGGACTCCAATTCGAATCCGGGCCGACCATCACCGTGACGGCGCCGGAGCGTTGGAGAGTGCCGGCGTCGTTAGCCGTTCGGTCGCCAACCGCCATGACCACGGTTCGCGTGAAGTCCTTGGCGAGAACGCGATAGGCGGCGAGGACTCCATCATCTGGGATGCCGGTGACGATGACGAGCGCACCTCCGCCGACACCTTGGCGGCGCAGCCGACTTACGGTGCTGCGGAGATCGAGATGGGGCGTGGGTGCGATTGTGGCCAGCATGTCCATGGCCTGCTGGAAGCGGCTTCCCGACCTGAGTCCGGGAGCTCGTTCGGCGGCCCAGAGCTCGGGGCTGAAGCCGCCCTTAAAGAGGTGAGTGGCTACTGAGGCCGCGCCCCGTACCGCCTGCTCAAAGGCCTCATCGGTGGGGTAGCTTTCGGCACGGGTGTCGAGCAGCACGAGAGCCCGGGCCTGCCAGGGAACTTCGAGCTGCTTGATCATGAGTTCGTCGCGCTTGGCCGTAGAGGGCCAGTGGACACGTCGCAGATCGTCACCGGTCTGGTACTCGCGCAGTGTGAAGAAGTCTTCACCGCCGTGCGGAGCGAACGTCGGGCGGGTCGACTGAACGCTCGGATCGAGGCCGCGGACTGCCGGAAAGCCGCTGAAGCGTTCGATCCGCGGATACACCGTGAGTCGATCCTGGGTGCCGGTGTGATTGCGCCGTTCGGCGAGCGAGAACGCATCGCTCACTGAGATCTCGGCGGGGCCTACCTGGTACACACCTCGGGCGCGGCACAGGACCTCATATCGCGCGAGCAGGGGTTGCCCGGCGGCGGTGGTCGCAGCCGCAAAGCGGGCGACTCCGAGCCCGTGCACGGTGTCAACGATTTCGAGGTTGCGAATCCGTCGCGCCGTCGTGACATCGACCTCCACGACGACCTCGTCGCCTTCGTGGACCTGCACCGGGTAGATGTGGCGCGTGATTTCTACTCCGGGACTAGCGAAGCGGATGAATAGCATTCCGACTGCGACCGCGGCCACGAGGAACATTGCCGTTGTCATCAGCTCGGTCTCACCAAAGCCAACCCAGAGGACAAGCAGGGCCGTGGAGACGCCCAGCGCTGCCCAGCCTCTGGTGGTGGGCATCAGGCCCGCACTCCGCTCCCCGGTACAGGGACACCCTGGGTTATTCCGTCGACGATCTCTTCGACAACGGCGCCACGCATCTGGGCTTCCGGCCGCATGATCAACCGGTGGGTGAGGACCGGCTTGAGCATTGCTTTCACGTCGTCCGGCGTCACAAAATGGCGGCCGTCGACGGCGGCGCGAGTGCGAGCGGCGCGCTGCAGGAAGAGGGTGGCTCGGGGTGAGGCCCCCAGGAGGAGGTCGGGGTCGTCGCGAGTCGCTTCCACCGTATCGACCAAGTACTCCTTGATCGGGTCGGAGACGTATATCCGACGTGCGATTTCGATCATCCGAACGACGTCATCCGCGCTCACGACGGCCTCGAGGTCGGCAAAGGTGGAGGTGCGTCCATGTGCCTCTAGCATCTCGAGTTCTTTGCTTCGCGACGGGTAGCCCATGACCAGGCGCATCATGAAACGGTCGAGTTGGGCCTCCGGCAAGGGGTAGGTGCCCTCATGCTCGATGGGATTCTGGGTGGCCATCACCATGAACGGGAGATCGAGTATCCGGGTGGTGCCATCGACCGTCACTTGACGCTCTTCCATTGCCTCCAGCAGGGCGGCCTGGGTCTTGGGGCTGGCGCGGTTGATCTCGTCCCCGAGGACGATATTGGCGAAAATCGGACCAGCTCTGAATACGAATGCACCTCGCTCCCGGTCCCAAACCGAGACGCCGGTGACGTCGGACGGAAGCAGGTCGGGCGTGAACTGGATTCGTTGAAAATCGCAGTGGATGCTGCGCGACAGCGATTTGGCCAGCAGGGTCTTGCCGACACCTGGAACGTCCTCGACGAGGACGTGTCCTTCGGACAGGAGGGCCATCACTATGAGCTCGATGACTTCGCGCTTGCCCTGAATGACGAGTTCGATGTTGGCCGACACGGTCTGGAACTGCTCGGAGAACCAGGCCAGGTCGTCTTGCCCGACCGGTTGGGTAGTCACCACACGCCTCCTGCTCTGTGTGCGGCCCGCAGGTTATCAGCGACTCAGGGCTGTGGAGCTAACGGGGGCATAACGGTTCTACCTCGAGCCCTAGGGTGACAAGTAGTAGTCAAGATGACTACAATCTGTGGTGATATGCCGTGAGTGGTGGGGACGCGAGAGGACGGTCAGCTGTGGGTGCCGAGACCCTTCAGACAGAATTGCTGGGCGTGCCCGGGGTGTCGGCGGCCGAAATCGCCACCGGCGATGGGGCCATACCGGCCGGCGTCAAGGTGAGCATCTCGGCCGACGCAGATGCGCGGCGGGTCGGAATCGAAGTGCAGCGCATCCTCGCAGCCCACGGAATGAGGTCGCGATTCTCCTCCGACAAGGAGGAGGACTCTCCGCTGCCCCCTCCGGTCGACGACTCGTCACCAACACCTCCAGTACCTGAAGTTCCGCCTCCGGTTGCTGTTCCCCCGGCCGTGTCACCGCCCGTGGGTGTTGTAGTTGAGCCCGTGCCCGAACCGCCGCCGAACGCTCCGCCGGCACCGGAGTCGGTCGTAGAACTGCGGTCAGTCTCGGTCGAAGAGCGGTTGGATGGGCTGACGGTTTCGGTGGTCATGTCCGACGGAGGAGCGGCGTCCCGTGCGATCGCAGCCGGCCTCGGCACCGAGGAATTGGATGCCGCAGTTGTGGGTGCAGTTGCCGAGGCGGCCGGAGAATCGGTTACCGCCAGAGCCATAGAGTGGCTCGAGATCGACGAACGGACCGTGGTGACGGTGGTCGTCGAGCGGGGGGACGGGTCACTAGGAGCCGGAGCCGGGGTGACCAAGATCGGGCGGGCCTTTGTGGTCGGCACGGCGACCAGCGCGGCACTCCAGAGCTGATCAGAGTCAGATCTTATCGCTACGGGTCACACGGATAGGTGGTGTGAATCGGCCGATGCCGTTTCCCGTTTCCCGTTTCCGGTTCCCCGTTTCCCGAATCAAGTCGCGATAGCTTCAAGCACCACTACAGCTCTAGCAACGATATTTTCAGGAAACGGGAGACGGGCAACGGGAAACGTCACCCTGCGAGATCCAACCCAGGCCACCGAGTCAGTGCGTGTCGGCGCGCCCTCTCATCGGGCGTCTTCTGAATCGACCTGCTCGGCCTCGTCGGCAGCGATGATGTGGATCAGGACGTCGCCATCGGGCAGGATCGCGGGTGGGTCGATGCGGTGTGCTCCGATTCCGGCCGCATGCTCACC
>JAZGIX010000125.1:0-3321 GCA_036482315.1 Acidimicrobiia bacterium
CAGTTCATAGGCAGGCATCAGGCCAACCGGCGCCCCGCGTACGCAGCGTCGAACCGTTCGAGGCCGAAGCGGACTCGAACGGCGAGATGCTTGGCGGAGAGGGAGGGATTTGAACCCTCGAGGAGGCTATAAACCCCCTACTCGCTTAGCAGGCGAGCGCCTTCGTCCACTCGGCCACCTCTCCATGTTTCTCGGGAACGGCACGGGCCCGATCCAACCCCCAATTGACTTCCCGAAGGAGGTCCGGCGGTTCCCCCCACCAATCGAGCTGCCGCTCGATTGACTCCCCCCATAGGGGAGAGTGATCCCGCGCTGGCGGAGGGAGTGGGATTCGAACCCACGGGACCGGCAAAACCGGCCCAACAGTTTTCAAGACTGCCGCCTTCGTCCGCTCGACCATCCCTCCAAAGGGAATCTTCGCAGCAAAACCACCAGAACTGAACCGTATCTTCCGCGGCCGGTGACGGTAGCAGCGGGGTGCTCGAGCGCCGACTAGGCGGATAGAGCCGCCAACTCCGTTGCGAAGCGCTGGACGGCGAAACCGAGGTGGTCCTCCGGGTCTTCCTCTTCGAGTGCCGCCCGAACGGCTTTCTGTGCCTCGTAGTCGCGATTGACAATCCCCACTCTGCTCTGCAACACGCGCCACGCCTTGCGACGCTCCACGCAGAACAACACCATCTGGCGAGACAACGCCATCGGCGTTGCACCGGCATCAGCGTTGTCGACCTCCAAATACACGCCGAAGTCGGGGACGTACAACGGGTGATCCGAATCCAACACGTGGCGCTGGACCACATCGTTCTGAGTGAGGAGCAGCAGCAGGTCGTCGAGATGGATGAGTTGGGAGACATCGTCGACCTTACGGAAATGCCTACGGAAGCGAGCCTCGGTCGTCGCCCAATGCGCGACCGTGTAGTTGTACAGCTCTCCGGTGGCCTTCGAAGTCAGCAGCGCCCAATCGCGGTCACGGTTCGGGTTACCGGCCAAGTCGAGAGTCTCAGCGTAAGTCTCGCCCAAAGCCGGGTTGTGCACGAACTGAGGCATGCCCCTTGCGTCTCGCACTCGATTCGCCTGCACCGTCGCCAGGTTGTCGGCAACACCGTGCTCGGGCTGACATGTGGTGAAAGACTGGATGAAGGCTGTTCCCCGATAGTCGAGCCCCTCGAGAATTGCCCGGTAGAACTGGGCGGTGTTGGCCATCGACACTTGCGCCACGTAGGCGGAGCCATGGCCACCGATGAAGGACTCTGAAACGCTCTTCTTCTCGGTCAGCTTTCCCTGGGAGGCGACACCGAACTGGTTCATGTCGCCGCCGCCGAGCATCGGAGTCGAATCTGAGTTCTGTCCGCCTGTGTTGGAGTACACCTGGGTGTCGAGCAGCAGCAGCTTTACGTTGGGCCGATTCTGCAAGATGACCTTCGACACGTTCTGGTAGCCGATGTCACCCATGCCGCCGTCGCCACCCACCGCCCACACCTTGGGGAGTTCCCGTACTTCCTTGGCCGTGAGGGCCGAATCGGTCATGTGGGTGAACTCGAAGAAGTCGGCTTCCGTGATCACATCCTCGGCTCGGTCGAGCAGACGTTCGGCGAGACGCTCGGGCACCACCGACCGCTTGGCATGATCCATCAAGAAACTCTCGCCGATCAACCAGGCCACGGTCGAGCCGTCCTGGAACAGCGAGTTCATCCATGGGTACGGGTGCGGATTGTTGGGCGAGGTGGAGCCGTAGACGGTGTTGCAGCCGGTGTGGGCGCCCATCGCCATCACCGACATTCCATCGGGCAGGGTTCCCTCGATCGCTTGCAGATCCCGGTGGTTGAAGGCGTCCTGACGCATGGTGACTGTGAGGGCCTCGACGATCTGAGAATCGGTGATCTCTCCGTGCGCCGCAAGCCTGGCGCTGGTGTCCTCGTCCGATTCGCCACCGAGTCCCATGATCATGTGGGCGACCGCCCGCCGGAATCGTTCGTATTCCTCGGGACTGCGCTCCTCCAGCTCCTTGAGCTTGGAACCACCTTCTTCATCGAGTCGCCCGGCCTTCTTTTCGAGACGGTCGGCCTTGGCGTGATACAGCGGCCGCATGTAGGCCTCGGTGAGAGTGGTCACCGCACGAATCACCGACTTCTCACCGCATCCTGCGCACGCACCATCGCCGGATACCAGAGCCTCGTAGTTGCTGCGCACCATCAGGTGGTTCTTGAGGTGAGCAACATGAGAGGCGATCGGATCATCCGGATCAAACCGGCCGAGATACTTGCTGGGCGTGTCCTTGAGCATGTCGAGGAAGTTGGTTCCGCTGACATGGTCGGCGTTGAGTTCTTCGGTCTCCTGGGCCATTTCGAGTGCCTCATACGGGCACTCCATCACACACTCGGCGCACCCCTTGCAAAGATCCGAGACCATGATGGCGAACAGGCCGCCGCTGCCCTCCTCGGTTCGCTCCAACGACCGGAAGATGCCCGTCGTCTTGTGGAATGCGAAAGGAACCCGGTCGAAAAGCTCCATGAATTGGGCACGAGAGACGTCGTCGAGACCGTCGATTCCACCGACCTCCTCTCGCAGCAACTCCTTGAAGGGCGTCGCCTTCTTCTCGTCGATTTCTCGACCCATCGCGGTTCGAAGCCGTTCCTCCATGCCGGGGAACTCACCAAGCAGCAATTGGCGCTGCTCGAGATCGACAACGTACGCCTTGGCTGCGGTCTGGAGAACGGTCGCCATGTCCTGGGCGGTATTGGGGAGTGCGGTGTCGGGGCACGCGGTAATGCAGTCCATGCATGCCGTGCAGTTCTCCGCAATCCAGATCGGGGTTTCGCGCCGGGCGACGTACTTCGACGCAGTGCGCCCGGTAGCCGCCGCCACCACCCCGACGGCAGCAAGGGGTGAGGCGGGCTGGTTGTAACCGAGGCCGGACCGAAACTCCCTGTCGAAAGTGGTGATCTGCGCCAGCGGAATCCGCACGCTCTGATCTTCCTTTGGCAACATGACCGGGATGTCCACCGAACAGGAGTCGCAGGGCATCAGAGAGGGCATTCGCATCGAGGAGCGATCCGACGCCCCCACTTCGCCGTGGGGGACATCCTGGACGAGCTCATACCCCTTCGTCATCACGGTCATGTTCGACTCGACGACGGCATCGCCAAACCGGCCAAATTTCTTGTCGTATTGACCGCGGACGATCTCACGGAAGCGGACATCCGACACGTCGTAGTCCTCGAGAAAACCAGACACCTTGAAGAACGCTCCGAGGAAGGCGTTCCCCTGCATTCGAAGCTGAAGGTCCTCGCGGTCCGTCGCCTCACGGGCGATCCGGAAGCCGGG
>JAZGIX010000126.1:0-6469 GCA_036482315.1 Acidimicrobiia bacterium
GAGGGGCCCGTTTCTGGTTTCTTGCTGAAGATGACCGACCATCCCAACCGAACATATGTTCGATTAGGATGGAGTGTCCCTTGGGACACCCACTAGCAATCGCCGCAACTAATCACTCCCCCCTTGAGGGGGAGTCATCGGAGCGAAGCTCCGTTGGAGGGGGGTACCGCCTGACCCCCCTTGTGGGGGAGTCGACGGAGCGAGCTCCCGTCGACTTTGCCGTTACCCCGGGCCGGGTGCTCGGTCTGATCGGCCCGGCGGGTAGTGGACTCACCTCGATGGGGATCTCGCTCGTGGCTGCGGCCACGACCACCGAACCCGTCGCAGTCCTCGATGAGCGTGGCTGGTTCTGCCCGTCGGTGGCATGGGAGGCGGGGATTGGACCCGAGCGGCTTGTCGTGGTGCGCTGCTCCGATCGCAGTCTCTGGCCCAAAGTCGCGGCCACCCTCCTCGAGGGCTTTGCTGCCGTCTATGCGGAGGTTCCCCGCCACCTTCCCGACCAGGCGCTTCGCCACCTCGGTGCTCTTGCCAGATCGCGTGGAGCAGGAGTGGTTCTGCGTGCGATGAGCGGAGATCTTCCTGCAGGACTTCTCCACCTTCGAATCGAGGGGGCAAAAGTGCGTTGGGATGGAGCAGACAACGGCCATGGAAGGCTCGAACGGCGGGCATTGAGCATCAAGGCATCGGGCAAGGGGGCCAAAGGGACAGAGCGATATCTGGAGGTGACCGACGATGGCGCGAACGCTGTGCATCTGGTTCCCGGACTGGCCGTTGCGCCGTCCGGACGCGCCGTCGGGTAGCCCCTGTCAGGTCGTAGACGACACGGGGGTCGTCGTGGCGGCGGATTCCCTGGCAACTGGGGCCGGTGTCGGGATCGGGATGCGCCGTCGCGAGGCGGAGGCATTGTGTCCGACTGCAACAACTCTCGTCGCCGATCCCGGGGCAGAGGCAGTCGCCTTCGAACCGGTCGTTGCAGCCGTGGAATCCCTTGTTCCCCGTGTCGAGATTGCTCATCCGGGGCTCGTCTTTGTGCCCATTGCGGGTGCCGTCCGCTACTACGGGAACGAGCTGGCTCTAGTGTCCCGGGTCGAGGTGGAGATTGCTTCTCTCATCGGGGCCGGGGCCCACATCGGGGTAGCGGACGGCCCGTTCGGAGCCCGGATGGCGGCGGTACAAGCGGCCGATGGTCCGGTGCTCGTCGAGAACACCGTGGCCTTCCTGGCGGATCTAGATGTCTCGGTCATTGGGATCACCGAACTCGTCGACACCTTCCGTTGGCTCGGGATTTCCACGTTGGGGGATCTTTCGGAACTGCCGCAAGCCGCGATTGCTTCTCGATTCGGCCCATCTGGACTCGCCGCCCATCGAGTGGCAAGTGGTGAAGACCGACCAGTCCATCCCCGACCGATTCCGGAGGGTTACGCGGTCGAAGACCGGTTTGATCCACCGCTGGAAGACCTGGAGCGTGCCGCCTTTGCTGCTCGCAATCTCTCGGTACGGCTGCTCGACGGTCTCATGCCGCGAGGCGGAATGCCGTACCTGATCGAAGTGGAGGCGATGTCGGCCGATGGAGATGTGAGAGCGCGCACCTGGCGGAGCTCGCATCCCTTCTCGGAGGCGGAACTGGCAGAGCGGATCCGGTGGCAGCTGCGAGCCTGGGTGGAATCGGGCGGGGTTCCCGGGGGGATCCGGCGCCTCCGGGTGGCGCCCGGGGATATCTCCGATCAAGGTCGGCAACTCCGGCTCGACGAGGACGTCACCTCGCAAGAGGATGCACGCCGCGCCCTCATCAGGCTGCAGTCGCTTGTTGGACCTGATGCCGTGCTTCGAGCCATTCCCCAAGGTGGGCGCGACCCCGCCGACAAGGTCGCCTGGTATCGGTGGGGGGAGAAACCGGCGGCGCCGGAACGGGACCCGGCGGCCCCTTGGCCGGGGGCCATTCCCGGCCAAGCACCCGCCCTGGCGACGCGCACGCCGATTGCGATCGAATGGGAGGCGGGATTTCCGACCCGGGTACGGCTCGGCAGTCGCTGGGAGGAAGTGCTCGCGTGGGCCGGGCCGTGGCGTAGGACCGGCCGCTGGTGGGAGGGTCAACCGGCTGCAGATCGGTATCAAGTGGTGACTTCGGCCGGGGCGTTCCTGTGTGAGGTGGATTCGAGTGGTTCGTGGATGACGGGGATCTACGACTGAGGAGTATCCAGTATCCAGCCAGAATTGAGAGAACACTCTGGCTACTGGTCACTGGCTACTGGCTACTGGCGGTACCACCGACGGCTCATAGCCAAATGCCATCTCGTATCCTCTCTGCATGGACCAAGACGCCTGGGACGACCGTTATCAGGACGAGGAACTCCTGTGGACGGCTGAGCCGAATCGGTATCTGGTGGAGGCCATCGAAGGAATCCAGCCGGGCCAAGCGCTCGATCTGGCAGGCGGTGAGGGCCGCAACGCCGTGTGGCTTGCGCAGCAAGGGTGGGAGGTCGAGGTTGTCGACTGGTCCGACGTGGCGCTCGACAAGGGGCGGGAACTGGCTCGGCGGGCCGGCGTCACCGTTTGGTTCACCCGGGAAGATCTGCGGCAATGGTGGCCACCGGCAGAGTCATACGACCTGGTCGTCATCGCCTATCTCCATATACCGTATATGGAGCGTCACGGAGTGTGGCGTGCTGCCGCCGGAGCCGTCAGACGGGGTGGGAGGCTGGTCGTCATCGGACACGATTGGGAGAACCTCGAGAAGGGGTACGGAGGGCCGCAGCAGGCCGATGTCCTGTACTCGGTGGAGGAACTCGCCGGCGTCGTCGGCGAGCACCTGGATGTGATCAGAGCCGAACAGGTGATCAGGCCCGTCGACACCGAGGACGGGGTTCGCAACGCGATCGACAATATCGTGGTGGCGGTGAGGGCGTAGCGAGTAGTACGCGCCCGTTGGCTCGGGGGCGTTGCCCGTCTCCCGTTTCCCGAATCTCGGGCAATGGCCCGACTTTGGTTTCTAACCGTTCTTACGGGAAACGGGGAACTGGGAACGGGAAACGCATGTTCGCTTAGCTCTATCGATTGAGCGCCTCGGCCACCGTGCTCCGCACTCGATCCCGTAGATCGTTGAGCAGGTTCCGGTCGAGATCTGTGGTCGGAATCGGATCGTGGATGACCAGGCGCACCCGTCCACCATGGATCAGCTTGCTGTGCGGCTTCCAGGCCTCGAGGGTTCCGACGATCGTCACCGGGACCACCGGCATGTCGTTGTCCACTGCGATGCGGAATGCTCCCTTTTTGAATGGCAGCATCTCGTGGCTTTCAGACCGGGTCCCCTCAGGGAAGATCATGAGCGAGAGGCCTTCGGTGACGACGGCAGTCACCTGCTCGTTGATGGCACGATGGGCGGTGGGGCCAAGGCGTCGGTCGGTCTCGACCATGTGGATGGCACGCATGGCTCCTCCCAATACCGGCACCTTGAACATCTCCTTCTTGGCGAGGAATCGAATCGAGACCGGCAGTTTCCCCATGATCACCGGGATGTCGAGGTTCGAAGAGTGGTTGCCGACGAAGACGTAGGACCCGGCGGGATCGATCCGTTCGGCGCCTTCGACCGTCACTCGGGTCCCAGTGACCAAGAGGAACAGTCTCGCCCAGATGCGCATCACGCGCGGGACCTGGCGCGTCTTGGGGCGGACCTTCAGCAGCACTATCAGGTACGACCCGATGATGAACGTCGCCAGCGTTTGCACGGTGACGGCCACCACGGCTCTGAGTGCGCCTAAAGGGATCCGAACCATGCCGGTAGGCTACTGGTCCGCCAGGGAGCGCTGCGTGCCCAACATCCTGCTCGAGACATCAGATCACATCGCCACGGTGACGATCAATCGGCCGGAACGAAAGAACTCGTTCACGGTCGAGATGTTCGATGAGCTCGGCGACACATTGCGAGAGGCGGCGCGCGATCCCGACGTGAGGTGCCTGGTTCTCACCGGGGCCGGTGACACTTTCTCCGCAGGGCTCGATCTGGTGGAGGCAGCCGGCCAGATGGATCGGCTGGATCGGATCGCGTTTACGTTCGAGGCCGATCGCTCGCCGGCGATCGTATTGCAGGAGATAGATGTCCCGGTGATCGCCGCCATCAACGGCGCTGCTGCCGGATACGCGGTCGGGATGGCGATTCATGCCGACATACGTGTCATGGCCCGGGACGCCCGACTGGTGCCGGCGACCAAGCGCAATCTGTTGCCCGAGAGCGGAGATACCTGGCTGCTGCCTCGCCTGGTTGGCTGGGAGCAGGCGGCTCGGTTCTACTTCCTGGGCGAGGACATGACCGGCGAGCAGGCTCTGGCCGCGGGAGTCGTCTCCGAGATCGCCGACGACTCGGACGCTACCAAGAGGCGCGCCGTCGAACTGGCCGCCCAGATCGCACAGATGCCACCTCAAGCGGTGAAGGCGGCCAAGCGCTTGATGCGCGCCGGGAGAACCGACGAGTACTCCGAGCACGTTCACCGGGCCCTTTTGCAACTACTCCCGATGTTTCGAACCAAGGACTTCACCGAGGCGGTTGCTGCGTTCTTCGAGAAGCGCCCGCCTCACTTCACCGGCGAATGAGGAAGCTCCCCCTGGAGCGCGCCCGGCGCATCGCAATCGGGGCTCAGGGTCTCGCCTCGCCGCGGCCGAGCGGCAGAATCGACGTCCGACATCTGCGCAAGATGTTCCGCACAATCGGTGTGCTTCAGATCGACTCAGTGAACGTGATCGAACGTGCGCATCACCTGACGTCGTTCGCCCGTCTCGGTGGACACGAGAAGGATCTTGCCTGGAACGCCATGGACAGCCGCGAACTCTTTGAGTACTGGGGTCATGTGGCGTCGTTTCTCCCTATCGAGACGTGGCCGCTGTGGCGCCACAAGATGGATCGCATGGGGAAATGGTCGAGAGTGCTCGAACTCGAAGCGCGAGAGCCGGGCTACATCGATTCGGTCGAAGACGAGGTCACTCGGCGTGGGGCGTTGGCTCCGGCGGACCTCGAGGATCCGGGTGATCGGGCCGGACCATGGTGGGGTTGGTCCAAGGGGAAGATCGCCCTGGAGTACCTGTTTGCCCGCGGCCGGCTCACGGTGAGCGAGCGGCGCAATTTCACCCGCTACTACGACCTGGCCGAGCGGGTGATCCCGACGGAGCACTTCAATGCCGAGCCGGTACCGCGGGCCGACGCCCATCGCACCCTGCTCATGATGGGAGCCAAATCACTCGGTGTTGGCACCGTGACAGATCTGATCGACTACTACCGGCTTCCGATCGTGGAGGCCAGGCCGATCGTCGCCGAACTGGCGGCGGAAGGCCACCTCGAGGAGGTCGAGGTCGAAGGCTGGAACGAGCCGACATATCTACATCCCGACGCGAGCACGCCGCGCACCGTGGAGCAGGTGCGTCTGCTGTGTCCGTTCGACAATCTCATCTTCTTCCGCGACCGGGTTGAGCGCCTCTTCGGGTTCCACTATCGGATCGAGATCTACGTACCCAAGCCCAAGCGCCGGTTCGGGTATTACGTTCTTCCCCTTCTGATCGGTGATCGCCTGGTGGGACGGGTCGACGTAAAAGCCGACCGGGCAGCCCGGACGTTGCGTGTCCCGGGGGCGTTCACCGAGGATGGGGTCGATGCAGTCTTTACGGCTCGACGGCTTGTCGACGAGTTGCGCCTCATGGCCGATTGGCTCGGGTTGAGGGAGATTGCGGTGGGGCGCAAGGGGAATCTGGTCGACGGCTTGAGAAAAGCACTGTCTTGAGAAGTGCACCGGCTTGAGAAATGCGCTGTGACGGCTGGACGAAGTCGCGTTCGGTTCCCGGGTCCGCTGTCTCTTCCGGTCGGCGAAGCCGAAGCGGGATCCAGGAAACGGGAGGCGCGGCGTTGACTCGATCTACCCTTTCCCGTCCAGCCTTCCGAAAGGAACTGCCATGATCGATTTCCAGAACCGGGTCGCGATCGTCACCGGTGCCGGTCGCGGGCTCGGCGCCGAGCACGCCAAGCTCCTCGCATCACGCGGCGCGGCCGTGATCGTGAACGATCCGGGGGTAGGTACTGATGGGACCGAAGGGGAGCAGCGTCCCGCCGACGAGGTGGTGGCAGCGATCAAGGACGCCGGCGGTGCGGCGGTTGCCGACTACGGCTCGGTCTCGGATCCAGCTGCTGCGGAGGCGATGGTGGATACGGCGGTCGACGAATACGGCCGTATCGACATCGTGATCAACAATGCCGGAATTCTGCGTGACAAAGCGTTCCACAACCTCGAGTGGGACAACCTCCATGCCGTGTTGGACGTTCACCTCAAGGGCGCTTTCTATGTGACCCGGCCGGCTTTCCGTCTCATGCGCGAACAGGGCTACGGACGGATTGTCATGACCTCTTCGGCCTCGGGCCTGTTGGGCAACTTCGGCCAAGCAAACTACGGGGCGGCCAAGATGGGCCTGGTGGGCCTGATGAATGTGCTGG
>JAZGIX010000127.1:0-3462 GCA_036482315.1 Acidimicrobiia bacterium
TGGGCCGGGTGTATCTCGGGGGTGAGGAACGCGATATCGATGTCGGTTGGCGTGCCGCCGTCGATGCGCTGGAAGGTCTCGAAGGTAGGGACGCAAGCTGAACGGTCGCCGGGCCGTGAACAAGAACTCAAGAAGGAGAACGAGAGCCCATGGCTGAAGCACTCGGGATGATCGAATGCCGCGGTTTTACCGCGGTCGTGGAAGGGGCCGATGCGATGGTGAAGGCCGCCAAGGTCGAGCTCGTGTCGTACGAGAAGACCGGCGGCGGCTATGTGACCGCGATCATTCGCGGTGACGTAGCGGCTGTGAAGGCCGCGATCGACGCCGGTACCCGCGGCGCCGAGAAGGTCGGCGAGGTGGTCTCGACCCACGTGATCGCACGTCCACATACGAATGTCGATCTGGTCATGCCCCTCGGCCGTCACGACGAGGCCGAGGCGGAAACCAGCTAGTCCGGGAACGGGTGTAGATCCGTGCTCCTGGGAAGAGTCGCCGGAACCGTGGTCTCGTCGAGGAAGGAAGACACCCTCGAGGGACTCAAGTTCCTGGTGATCAAGCAACTGGACGTCGAGGAATCTGAGACTGGTGGCTACGTCATCGCAGCCGACGCGGTTGGTGCCGGCGTCGGTGAGGTCGTGCTGTATGCGACCGGGTCATCGGCCCGGCAAACGCTCATGACCAAGGACCGGCCGTGCGACGCGGTCGTGATGGCGATCGTCGACACCTGGGAGGTCGGTGGCGAGGTGAAGTACGTCAAATGACCGCTTTCGACGAACAAGAGGTTCGGGACATCATCACCCGGGTGAGGTCGCGCCTCGGCGGGTCGGCCGATGTCGTGCCCGAACACCCCAGGGTGCCTGCTGAGATCCCCGATGCCGAACTCGGCGATGGGATCTTTGCGACGATCGACGAGGCGGTCAAGGCTGCCGAGCGCGCCTATCGGTCGTACACGGAGATGGGCTCGGAGATCAGGGTTTCCGTGATCGCTTCGATCCGGGCATCGATGCTCGAACAGGCAGAGCGACTCGCCGCAATGGCTCATGAGGAGACCGGACTGGGCAGAACGGAGGACAAGACCCGCAAGAATATCCTCGTCGCCACCCGCACCCCGGGACCGGAGGACCTCGAACCGCTGATCGAGACCGGCGACGGTGGAATGATGCTGACCGAGCACGCCCCCTTTGGTCTGATCGGGTCGATCACCCCGACGACCAATCCCACGGCCACCATCATCAACAACACGATCTCCATCTTGAGCGGCGGCAACGCAGTCGTCTTCAATGCCCATCCGAACGCGAAGCGAGTATCCGCCGAGAACATTCGCTTGCTCAATCGGGCGGCGATGGCGGCCGGTGGTCCTCCCAACCTCGTCACCGGAATCCCCGAGCCGACCATCGAGAGTGCCCAGGAGTTGATGCACCATCCCGGCATCAGGGTCCTGCTGGTGACCGGCGGGCCGGGTGTCGTCCGTGAGGCGCTCAAGACCGACAAACGTTCGGTGACTGCCGGTCCGGGGAATCCGCCGGCGGTCGTGGATGAGACGGCGGACATTGATCGAGCGGCGCGCGACATCGTCGCCGGAGCCTCATTCGACAACAACCTGATTTGCACCGATGAGAAGACGGGGATTGCGGTCAAGTCCGTTGTGGACGAGTTGGTGCGGTCTATGGGGCGCAATGGGGCCCACGTGCTCAAGGATCACGAACTCAAGAAGGTCGAGCGGGTGATCTTCGATTCGATGGGTCCTGCCGGCAAGCCCGGGGTGATCAACCGCGCTTGGATCGGCAAGAATGCCGGCGCCATCGCCGCCGCCGCCGGCGTCGACGTCGATGGAGATCCAAGACTGCTGGTGGCCCAGGTCCCCAACGATCACAATCTGGTTTGGACCGAGCAGATGATGCCCGTTTTTCCGGTGACCGCGGTAACTGACATCGATGCCGCGATCGATCTCGCCATCGCATCGGAACACGGGTTCCGTCACACGGCATCGATTCACTCGAACGACGTTTCGCACATCACCCGCATGGCCCGGTCGATCAACGTGAGCATCTTCATCGCCAACGGTCCGAACTATGCCGGGCTTGGTCAGGGAGGCGAGGGTTTCACTTCTTTTTCGATCGCCAGCCCGAGTGGCGATGGGATGACCCGCCCGATCACGTTCACCAGGGAACGGCGGATCGCGGTCGTCGGCGCGCTGAGGATCGTGTGAGGCGATGAACCCGGCGATTGGGTTGTTCGAGTTCGATTCGGTGGCGGCCGGTATCGCCGCCGCCGATGCCATGGCCAAACGTGCCCCGATCGGCGACCTGGTCACCGGGTCGGTGCAACCCGGCCGCTACCTGGTTCTGGTCGCCGGAGACGTCGCCAGCGTCGAGGAGTCGATGGAAGCCGGCCGAGAGACCTCGGCGGGGTCGCTCATCGCGGAGATCGTGCTGCACGATGTCCACCAGGGTTTGGCCGCCGCACTCCGTGGGGAACGGATACCGGGGCCGGTAGAAGCACTCGGCGTGATCGAGACCGGATCGGTCGCACCGTTGCTGGCGGCGGCCGATGCCGGACTCAAAGGCGCCGGGGTGGACTTGCTCGAGGTCAATGTCGCCGACGGTCTCGGGGGTAAGGCCTACCTGTTGTTCGGGGGGGCGGTCTCGGATGTCGAGGCTGCGGTGTCCATCGGGACCAGCCGGGTCGATGTGAGCGAGTTGGTCGGGGCCGTCGTCATTCCCCAGCTCCATGAAGAGCTGGGTGACAACCTGACCCACCACGGTCGCTTTGCGGTACGCCTCGGCCGGGAGGACGACGATGCAGCTCGCTGAGGTGACCGGGACGCTGGTGGCCACGGTCAAGTACGAGGGCCTCGAAGGCGTACGGCTGCTCGTCGTGCAACCTCTCGATCGGGATCGTCGGCCCGATGGCGACATGATCATCGCAGCCGATGCCGTGGACATGGCGGGGCCGGGCGAGTTGGTCTACATCGTTGCCAGCCGCGAAGCTGCCTTGGCGATGCCCGAGCCGTTCGTCCCGGTGGATCATGCCATCGTCGGGATTGTCGACCAGGTTGCCAGAACGTGAAACTCGGACGCGTCGCCGGGACCGTGGTATCGACGATCAGCCACCCGATCTACGACGGGCGCCGGCTGCTGATGTGTGATCTGCTCGACGGCGAGGGCGTCGACACCGGGGGGTATCTCATCTGTGTGGATGCGGTTGGTGCCGGGTCCGGCGAGACCGTTCTCATCCTCGACGAGGGAAACGGCGCCAGGCAGGTCGTGGGCGACCCGAACGGGCCGATCCGCGCCGTCGTCGTGGGGATCGTCGATGAGCTGATCGTCGATGCGGAGACCGTGGAACTGGAGTGATGTCCGACCCGGGGGCGCCGGGTGTGTATTCAGGCGATGTTGTTGCGGGTAATGTCGTGCCCCATCGACTCACGAGGATTGTCATGAAGAGACTCGCCGTTGCGCT
>JAZGIX010000128.1:0-4577 GCA_036482315.1 Acidimicrobiia bacterium
CCGTCAACATGACGACCGACGACACGGGCGAGACGGCCATGATCTTCTCGACGGCGTCCAGACCAGAGATGCCCGGCATCAGGATGTCGAGCACGACGATGTTGGGTTGCTCGGCCTCGGCCATCGAAACGGCGCTCTCGGCATCGGCCGCCTCACCGCAGACATCGAAGCCGGCTCCCTCGAGCGCGGCAGAGAGTCCGGTCCGGAAGAGATCTACGTCGTCGACTACTAGTACGCGAGTCACTGGGGTTCGATCAGCCCGAGCGTTCCTCCGCGGCGGCGGTACAGCACTCCGTACCGGTCCGTCTCCGCGTTGAGGAATAGATAGAAACTGTGTCCTAGCGTTTCCATCTGAAGGGCTGCCTCCTCTGGCGTCATTGGCTTCACCGCGATTTGCTTTACCCGCTCGATGCGGAGGTCGCGGTCTTCTTCGATGCTTTCTTCGACCTCTGAGCGTCTCTCATTAAGCCGTTTCTCACCGCGGCGGTGTCGGGTTATCAGCCGTTCCTTCAGCCTCCGGAGGTTTCGCTCGAACACATCTACCGCTGCATCGAGCGCAGCATGGGCCTCAGACTCTGCCGCCTCGACCCGGACCGTGTGGCCGGCTGCTGTTGCTGTTATCTCCACCCGGAATCGCTCGGCGGTGATACGGGGGTTGCGTTCCGCCGAGAACTCGACATCAGCAAAGTCCGCATCGTCAAAAACCCGGGCGGCTCTGGCAACCTTCTCCTCGGCGGTGCTTCGCAGCTCATCATCGATAGAAATGTGGTTGCCATGGATGCGAATCTCCATCGTGTCTCCTTTGGCGGGCGCGTTTCAGCGTCGGAGGTCGCGGTCGTGGTCTGGAGCGTCGGGCCGGTATAGATGCGGGGCTCGTGGCACCCGTCCTCCCCTGCTCTTCGTCCCCCGTCGATCGGGGCTGATCCCATCCTAAGGAACCGCCACGCCAATAGGCAGGGTCGAAGGTCGCTTCCTGATCGAAGGAGGCGAGCGGTCCCGCGTACGAATGAAGTCGACAATGGACGCAAGAAGTTCGTCCGTGATCCGAACAGCATGGGGGTCTGGTAGCCATCTGAACTGTACGACCGTGCCGTCAGAACAGTTGGCCCACAGCCCCGCTTGACCCCGAGGGACCGGAATCGCCGTAGCGTCCGTTGTCGGGCAAGAATTCCGGACCGCCCATCTGCGCACTGTTTCCGGCGCCGACGGGAAAGGTGCAAAGACCTCGGAAGCGATCCCGATCAATCCTCCTCCGAAGAAGACCGCGCGATCAAATCGGCCATGGATGTGATACACATTCACGGGTCTTCGTGGATTGCAGTCCGCGGGGTCGATTCGCTCCACGCCAGAAATCGCGACAATCGTCCCCACCAGATCGGATGCGTGGCATGCCAGCTGGTACGCCATGAATGCTCCGTTCGAGAGCCCCACAACCGTCACTCGATCGCGCTTGATTTGATACCGCTCCAGGTGGCGCCGGATCACCGACCGGAGATAGGCCACGTCGTCATTGCCGCGCCGATTCCGGTCGCAGCAGGTCGGCGTCGCGTTCCAATAAGGCAGCGAGCGAGAATCCTCCAACCCGCTGGGAACAAGCAGGATCCAACCATTCTCGAATGCCGCCTGTAGCAGGGGCACCTGCCCAACGATTTCGAGGATCGATTGGCCGTATCCGTGCAACAGGACGACGAGCTGGCGCGATGTGTCATCCACTCTCGTAGGGATGAACTTCCCGGTGGTTCGGTCCTGCCCGAAGTACGGCTCGGTTGGTGGGGCCTGCTCCTCCTCCTCGCCTTCGTCGACTGGGTCGGCGTCGACAGAGGCTCGGTCATACACCTCGTCTCCGCCCTGCGACGCCAACGCGACGGCATCGCCCGACAACCCCGCACCGGACATGATGAGTCCGACAAGAAGCACTGAACTGAGTGGTTTGGTGATCAGCATGCTGGCTTGGACCCGGGACTGTACAACCTGAGGATTCGGGCCTTCACTTCACCCGCGAGACCCGCTCGCCGTAAACGTGATCGCCAATCGACTCCCGGTGACCCTGGAAGCCGCCACCAAGGTTGTGCCGGTGGTGACTACGTCGTCGATGAGAACCGCGCCGACTGGAGCGGGCATCCGGAGCCGGAACGACGGCTGCCCTCGCGGACTGGCTGCCGTCCCGGCCCGGCGGCGCAAATAGAACTGGGCACGCAAGCAGTGAACCACCGGAATCTCGACGCGGCGAGCCAGCGCCGTTGCCAAGGCCGCCGCCGGATCGATCCCGTACTTCCACCGCCTCGCCGTGACGCGCGGGATCGGAACCAACGCCGTCGCCTCGGCGCCGAGCAGAGGTTCAAGGGCCACCGCCATCCGGTCGGCGATCCCGGCAAGGGCCTCATACTTGAGCCGGTGGACGAGCAGCCGTGCCGTCCCCTCGTGAGCAAAGGCACTCCGAACCAACACTCCTCCTCTCACCTGGTCGGACGGCACCACCAGTGTTTGTCGGCACGAAGTGCACAGCCACCGAGGAGACGCCTGTCGGCAAGCAACGCAGGTCATGCCACGGAGCGTGCCACGGGTGCTGGTGAGTGACTAGTCACCTGCGGTCCTATCAAATGATCCGGCCTTGACTGCTTACCGCATTGAGAGACCACTCTGGGTGTTCTAAGGTGGCCGAAGAGGTTAAGCCGGGCGAAGGGACAGCAGATGCCGGTGGATGTTCAGATCACGAGGGAGCGCCAGCGTCGCCGCCGTCTGCGGAGGGTTGCATGGATCATGGCGCCCTTGGTTGCCTGGCTCTGGCTTCGGATCATCAGCGGCAGCCCGGTCTCTCCCGGATGGCCCGATCTGCCCCCGGAAGCTGTGTACTGGCTCCCCGGCGTCTTCATCATCCTCCTCCTCGGCGTGGTGCTCATCGTCCCGATGCTCGGCAACGGACGGTCCCCTGAGGTCATCTTCCTCCCGGAACAGATCGATGTCTCCTTCGACGACGTGAAAGGGCTGGGACCGGTGCTGTCTGAAGTTCGCCACACGCTCGACGTCTTCCTCAACCATCAACGGTTTCGCGACCAAATGGGCGGCCAACCACGACGCGGCATCCTTTTCGAAGGGCCCCCGGGAACAGGCAAGACCCACACTGCAAAGGCACTGGCTCACGAAGCCGGCGTGCCGTTCCTGTTTGTCTCGTCAACCGCCTTCCAGAGCATGTGGTACGGCGCCACGGCTCGCAAGATTCGCTCCTACTTCCGCCGCCTGCGCAAGGTTGCGCGTCAGGAGGGAGGTGCCATCGGGTTCATCGAGGAGTTCGACGCCATCGGCGGTCGTCGTGGAGGCATGAATCGCGCTGTGGTTGGCGATCCGAGCCTGAGCCGATCGGCCATCTCGGAAGGCACCGGAGGCGTGGTCAACGAACTTCTCGTGCAGATGCAGTCGTTCGACGACCCACCCCGAAGTACACGGTTCAGCAACGCCCTCAAGCGAGCTGCGAACAGATTTCTCCCCCAGCACCGACACTTCAAAACCAGCAAACCACAGTTCGCCAACATCCTGTTGATCGGAGCTACCAACCGGGCGGATCAACTGGACCCGGCCCTGCTGCGCCCCGGCCGGTTCGATCGCTCGTTCCACTTCGCCCTCCCGGCTCGTGCGCAACGACGAGAGCTGATCGACTTCTTCCTCGAGACAAAGGCGCACGACCTCAGCGTCGACGACATCGCTCGCGCCGATCTGGCGGCGACAACGATGGGCTATTCGCCGGCTTCGATCGAGCGGCTTTTCGATGAAGCACTCCTGTTCGCGCTGCGTGATCAGCGCGACGCGCTGAGCGTTGTCGACCTGCGCAGGGCACGTCTGGATGTCGAAATCGGTCTCGCCGAGCCGACCGAATACACGGCTGAGGAGCGGGAGAGCATCGCAGTCCACGAATCCGGCCATGCCGTCGTCGCCTACCTGGCGGGCACGGGACGGAAGATGAACCTGCTTTCGATCATCAAGCGCAAGGACGCATTGGGGCTGTTGGCGCACACCGAGACCGAAGAGCGTTACACCAAGCGGCGCAGCGAGACGCTGGCTCTGATACAGATCGCTCTTGGTGGGATGGTCGCCGAAGAACTGTTCTACGGGGAATCTGGAACCGGCCCGGCCGGAGATCTGGCCACGGCGACCAACATCGCTGTGGAGATGATCGGCTCGCTCGGAATGGGAGCTTCGCTGATCTCGTTCCGGGCGGTCGACAGTGGCATCGTCGGCGGGAACCTCGTCGCCGCAGTCTTGGCCGACACGAAGGCCCGCGATGCAGTCGACTCGCTCCTCAACGAGCAGAAGGCGGTCGTCACCACGCTCCTACGCGACAATCGCCACCTCATCGAGGCACTTCGCAACGCATTGCTCGACAGGGACGAACTCGCGGAGCGAGAAATCCTCGAAGTGCTCGACTCGGCACGCGATCGCGATGGCGCCACAATCGACCTGACGAAGGTGTAGTAGCCAGTAGCCAGTAGCCAGTAGCCAGTAGCCAGTAGCCAGTAGCCAGTAGCCAGTAGCCAGTAGCCAGTAGCCAGTAGCCAGTAGCCAGTAGCCAGTAGCCAGTAGCC
>JAZGIX010000129.1:0-3373 GCA_036482315.1 Acidimicrobiia bacterium
CCACGATCGGCTCTGTCACCACTACGACCACTGCCGCGGCACCCACCACCTCCGTCGGCGATGGGATGCCTTCGACCACGACAGAGCCGGTCGACGATCCTTTCACCGAGAGGCGCACCAACATGGTTGATCGTCAAATCGTCGACCGGCTCATCCACGACTCGGTGGTGATCGAAGCGATGCGGGTGGTGCCGCGCCATGAGTTCGTCCCCACGGACTTCGTCGACCAGGCATACGGCGACCACCCGCTGCCCATCGGCCACGGCCAGACCATCTCCCAGCCGTACATCGTCGCCCTCATGAGCCAGGCGCTGGACCTCGGGCCCGGGGCCAAGGTGCTGGAGATAGGGACCGGATCCGGCTACCAGGCGGCGGTCCTGGCCGAGATGGGTGCCGAGGTCTACACGATCGAGATCATCGAAGAGCTGGCGACGGTGGCCGACGAGCGGTTGCGGCTCCTCGGCTACGACGTGGTCGTGCGCAACGCCGACGGCTACTTCGGCTGGGAGGAACACGCCCCCTTCGACGCCATCATCGTGACGGCGGCACCCGACCACATTCCCCGACCGTTGGTCGACCAATTGGCCACCGGCGGCAGCCTGGTGATCCCGATCGGGCCGATCGGGGCAGTGCAGACGCTGTGGCGCTTCCGGATGGGTGACGACGGTGGACTCACCGCCGAGAATCTGGGCGGAGTGCTGTTCGTGCCCTTTACTCGCGCCGAAGACTGAGCGGCTCGGTCACGGTGTCGCGGGCGAGGAGGGCGACGGCTCCGTAGCAGGCGGCGCCGACCGTCACCACCAGCTGGAAGCCCCAGGTGAGCGCCAACAACGCCGCCGCGGCTGCCGCGATCACCGATGCGGTCCCGTTGATCCCCCACGCCCAGGGAATCAGATGAGGGGCGGTCCGCTCCAGACGAGCTAGGCCCTTGGGAAACATGATGCCCATCAGGAACCCGATGGGGACCAGGGCGACGGCACCGACGACCATCCGAATCGCCGGTGGTGCCGGAAGCACCAGCGCGGTCATCCACCTCACCATCGGCAGATAGGCGACCGCGGCCAGAGCGAGCGCCACCGCGGTGGGGCGCCATGGCATCCGGTGAGAAACCACGCTTCCGACTCCGGCGGCCAGCAGCAAGGCGAAGAGCACCACTGCCAGAGCGGTTGTGGGCCGACCCACCAGCAGGATGTAATGCTGCACGAGGGGTATCTCGACCAGGAGAAAGCCCAACCCCAGCAGGCCGAAATAGCCGACCGTCCACAGGCGCCCTTCGGAAGAATCGCTGCGTCGGCGGCGGGTCATCACCAGCAGCGGCCCCAGGACCAGCACCGTGGCGCCCAGGGCGGAGAGGACCAGCAGCGCCACCAGCACGAAGAAGCCGGCTCCGCCGAAGGGCTGCCAGGTTCTCCCCAGGGTGTCGAGGACCTGGGATGCCTGCGCCCACTTGAAGAAGTGGGTGAAGAACGGCCGATCATCGGTGGGCGGTGCGATGTCGAACTCGTATGAGCGGTAGAGGCCCTCCGGATCCGTCAGCACTCGAGCCGCCAACTCGGCGTATTGATCGTCGGGGAGGACGTTGTAGAGATTGGTCGGACCGAGGCCGGGAGCGGCGATAATGTCGAACCGCTCGGCGGCGGCAAACCCGGCCACCGCTTCGACCTCTTGCGCCGTGAAGTGGTCCGGCTTGACCATGACCAGACCGGTGGCGTAGCCGCGCACGGCGATGATCGCCCGCTCCGGATCGCCTCCGGCGCGGCGCACCGCCTCGGCTGCCAGCGCTAGCAGCCGTACGGTCTCACTGGGAGGGGTCTGCAGCCATCTCATGATGGTGAGCACCCCGCCGGGCCGCATCAGGTGCAGATAGGCGTCGAAGGCCTCGGTGGTCAGCATGTAATCCTCGGCCAGGCTGTAGGCCCCGGAGGTGACCGGCCGATAAGGGGCGGTGAGGGCGACGTCGATCACGTCGAACCGACGGCCGGTGCGCTCGACGAACGAACGAGGTTCCTCGATCTTGACCTGGACCCTGGTATCGGCGTAGGCGGCGCTGCCCGCCCGGCGCGCTGCGCCCACCGCCGGACCGTGGGCCTCGACCGCCGTCACCGACCCGGCACCGCCGGCCAACGCCACCACGACATCGAGACCGCCCCTGGGCTCCAGGATCAAGACGTCCCCGCCGGGGCGGAGGGAGAAGGCGACCGAGTTGAGCACATGGGACGAGAACTCGGCTTCGCCCGGACCGATGAGGGGAACCGGACTCAGGTCGTCGCCGTCGAAGGTGATCCCGTCCTGGGGCGGCGGTGCTCCACCCCAGGCGAAACTGAGGCCGGGTACCGAGCGAATACCGGTACTGACGATGTGATCGATACGAACAGACGACTCCCAGGTGGTGTCGATCACCGTCGCTCCGGGGTAGCGGAGGGCGGCGCTGAGATCCTTGTAGGGGGACAACCGCAACGCCAGCACCCCGGATCCCAGAGTCGTCACCAGCAGGGCGGTCACCGTAACCGCGGCCACCGCTGCCAGCAGGCCCGGTGACGGCGCCGGGTTCGATGTCTCGAAGGTGGCCGCCGCCACCAGACCGAGCACCGACGCCACCGCAATCACCCCGACCCCACCGACCAGCGGCAGCGCTCCGACTGCAATGACGCACCCCAACCCGGCACCGATGAGGCTCGCTCCATAGACCCGGGCCGAGGTGAGCAGAACCGGCTGGTCCCAACCCGACAGCAGCGCACCGATGACCGTTCCCCCGAAGAAGAACGGGACCGCCAGTGCCAGGTAGTAGGCGATCAGATACCCGATCTGGCGGCGGTCCCAGGCGATGGCGAACGAGTCGAACGGGATCCGATTGATCAGTGCGTACGCCCCCAGCGTCGCCACCCCTTGGGCGAACGCCAGCACCGCCCACCGCCGCGGGCCTCCTCGCCCCAGTCGGGGGAAGGCCGCCAGCGCCGAACCGCTGGCACCGAACCCCAGCAGGGCCAGGCTGACGGTGAGGAAGGCGAAGTGGTAGAACTGGGCCACCGAGAAGACCCGGGTGAGGACGATCTCGAAAGCGAGCACCCCGGCCGACGAGCACCCCACCCCTGCCAGGCCGAGCACTGCTGCTCTACGCGCCATAGACGCCAGCTTGCCACAGCAGGGATGGGAGCCGACAGCAGAATCCGTTTCCCGAATCAAGTCCTGCTAGCTGCAAGTCCTACCCCAGCTCCAGCCACACCATTCGGGAAACGGGAGACGGGCAACGGGAAACGTCGCCCCTGATCACGCCCCCTTGTAGTTGAGGATTTGGTGGAGTTCGACCTCGATCTCGACCAGGTCCGCCTGGTCGGCCATGACCCGATCGATGTCCTTGTACGAGTCGGGGTGT
>JAZGIX010000130.1:0-2931 GCA_036482315.1 Acidimicrobiia bacterium
GCGAATGGGCTTCAGGCGGGTTTCTGAGGAGGGCGACCGCGTCTTGATGCGCGCGACGGTCAGCTGCAACTAGATCCACATCGGCTCGGCTACTGGTGCCTCGTGAGGGCCACGATCGTGAGCTCAAACTGGAGTCCTGGGATGGTGAAGTCTTGACAGGGGTGCTGAGGGACTCGTTACCTCACTCCCACCCAGGCATAGGCAGAGGGAGCGGTCTTCACCGCTCCCTCTGGTTGCCCTTACTCCGCCGTACGGCTAGCTCTTGGTCTTCTGGAAGATTTCCGTGATCTCGGCAATGAGCCCCAGGAGCTCGTCACCGGATGCAGGGTCCATCGACTTCTTCGCATCGCCAGCGCTCTTGGCAGCGCGCCAAAAGAGATCGTGGAGTTGTGGGAACTCCTCCACATGCGGCGGCTTGAAGTAGTCGGTCCAGAGCACCCACAAGTGATGCTTTACGAGCTCGGCTCGTTGCTCTTTGATGATCACGCAACGCTGCCGGAAGACCTCGTCGTCGGAGTCCTGGTATTTCTGCTGGATCGCTTGAACCGATTCGGCTTCGATCCTGGCCTGTGCCGGGTCGTACACCCCGCACATGAGGTCGCAATGAGCATGGATTACACGCTTCGGCCTCAGTAGTGACATCGACGAGATCCTTCCTGTCGTTCGACCAACTCACCCTACACTCGGCACGGTGCCCAAACCGACCGATATTTCAAGGCGCCCCACCCGTGTCCGCCTGCTGATCGAGATCGTCGTGGGGGCGGTGCGATGGCGATGGCGGCGCTTTGAGATCGCGGACCACAGCATGCGCCCGGCGCTCGCCGACGGGGACTGGGTCGTGGCACTCGCCCACCCGCATCGACTCAGCGTGGGCGACGTGATCGTGTGCGACCTCCCCGGAAGCCCGGAGTTCCCGATCGTGAAGCGGATAACCGCAATAGATCCAAGTGACGGATCGCTCTGGTTGCTGGGTGACGATCCCGCCGCCGGAAGCGTCGACAGCCGGTCGTTCGGTGCGATTCCGGCGAAAGCCGTAGCCGCGCGCCTGATACTCCGATACCGTCCCTTCCCACCGACACTCATCCGCTGACCCAACAGATCCTCGCCACGCCCTAACCGCATGCTGCACGCTGCATGCTGCACGCTGCTTCCTTCCCGACCCCGTACCATCTCGAACCGTGAACTGGCCGCGCTTGCTGCTCAGATTGTTGGGTCGACGGCTCCCGACTACGTCGGGCACCATCGAGATCGACGGGCTCGGGGCACCCGTAGACATCGGGCGCGACCGATTCGGAGTGCCCCACATCAGGGCCGAGAACGATCTGGATGCCTGGTTCGGATTGGGCTTCTGCCAGGGCCAGGATCGAGCCTTCCAACTCGAAACCCGGCTCCGACTGGTGCGAGGGACATTGGCTGCACTGGTCGGACCCGACGGGCTCCCACTCGATCGACTCTCACGCCGAGTCGGATTTGCCGGGTCGGGACAGCGCAGCCTCGAGGCACTCAGCACCGAAGACCGGGAGCGGTATGAAGCGTTTTCAGCCGGAGTCCGTTCGGGGATGACCGACGGTCGGGGAGCCAGGAGCCATGAATTCCTCCTCCTTCGAACCAAACCGACTCCTTTCGAAGCGTCTGATGCACTCGGCTTCTTCGCCGTCCAAGCCTTTTCGCTGGCCTCGAACTGGGACGTCGAACTGGCCCGTCTGCGGATGCTTATCCTTGACGGACCCGAAGCCGTCAGCGCCCTCCATCCGCCGTACCCGCCAGATCAGCCTGTGTCGGATCGACCCGGAATCGCCGCCGGACGGGTCGTCAACTCGCTGGCTGAGGACCTTGCCAATGCCCGCGACCTCTTTACTCCCGGCGGCGGCTCGAACAACTGGGCGATTGCCGGGGAACGCACGGCATCCGGAAGAACGATCCTCGCCAACGATCCGCACCTGGCGCCGACCCTGCCGGCTCATTGGTATCTGGCCCACTTGGAGACACCCGAATGGTCGCTCGTCGGCGGCTCGATACCGGCGACTCCCGGGTTCGGCTTTGGGCACAACGGCAGCGTCGCGTGGGGGGTCACGGCCGGACTGATCGACAACACCGACCTGTTCATCGAAGAGGTGGGGCCGGATGGGCGCTCGGTCCGACGAGGGGGAGGCTTTGTGGCGTGCGAAGTACGTCAGGAACGGATAGAGATCAAAGGGAGCGAATCAGTCGAGATCGACATCCTCGAAACCGATCGGGGACCGATCGTCGGCCCCGCCTTCGATGGGCCGTTCGGAGCGCTCTCCATGTCGGCAACCTGGTTCGACGCCGGGAACGCCGGAGCCATGTTCGATGTATGCCGGATCGACTCGTTCGAGGGGTTGCACGAGGCATTCCGTGACTGGAGTTCGGTGCCGCTCAACTTGGCGTACGCCGACGAGACAGGTGTCATCGGTTGGCAATTGATCGGATCGGCTCCGATTCGCGGGGTCGGTGCCGGAACGATTCCCATGGCGGCCGCCGATCCGGACACGAAGTGGTCTGACGAACGGGTGCCCTACGACGAGATCCCTCACCTTTCGGATCCCCAGGTGGGTTTCGTCGTCACCGCCAACAATCAGCCGTCGACCGATGGCCCCTATCTGGGGAGCGACTTTTTGGACGGTTACCGGGCGGAACGGATCTCCGAAGTACTCGGTGCTCGTTCCGACTGGACCGTCGATGCCACGCTCGGCCTGCAGATGGACCGCCAGTCGATTCCATGGCGCCGGATACGCTCTGACGTGCTGGGGGCGGCGGCTCCGTCCGGGGACCTGGGAGTAGTTGTCAACCTGCTGCGTGACTGGGACGGCGTGGTGGCCGCCGACTCGCCCGCCGCCGCGGTCTTCGAGGCCTTTACCGCGACGATGACGAAGGCGATCGCCGAAGCCAAGGCACCCAATTCATCTCGAT
>JAZGIX010000131.1:0-3904 GCA_036482315.1 Acidimicrobiia bacterium
GCCCATTCCCAAACGCGTTGTGGCTCATCGCCGTTGAGCGCCTCGCGGGTCCGGGACTTGTAGAAGAGGTCACCGGCGGGCGGCCCGGGAGGCGACCATGCAGCGAAGAGGGAGGATGACCATGACAAGCGGCACTAAGAGAATCGCGATGTGGATCTGTCTACTCGTCCTCCTGCCGGCCAGCGTGGCCTGTACGGACGGTCGAACCATCGGCATCGCCAGGGCGCAGCCTGCCGGAGCTGACGCCTCGCGCGTCGCTTCGGCGGATACGACCCCTGTGTTCAGGCGTTTGTGGGAGGGCACGGAACCGGACTTCTGGTCGGCGACGGTATCGCCTGATGGGCGCTACATGTCGGAGGTCGACTGGATGACGGGCGATCTTGCCGTGCTGGACCTTCTCGACGGTGAGCTCCGTCGCCTCACCGACAAGGGCCCTTGGGACCAGGTTGTCGCTTGGGCGGAGACCTCTGCGTTTTCTCCGGACGGCCAGCGGCTCGCGTACACGTACTGGAGCGACGAGCGGTGGGGCTACGAGATCAGGGTGATCGACACCGATGGATCGAACGAGACGATCGTGATGCCGCATCCGGACAGCCTCTACTGGATACATGTCCATGACTGGACTCCGGACGGGAAGCGGCTCCTAGCCACGCTTTACTGGGTCCCCGAGAGAGTAGAGATGGCCCTGGTGGACGTCCACACGGGCGATATCCAGGTTTTCGAGACAGTTCTCGGGGAAAGGATGGAGAGAGCCGAGCTGTCGCCCGACGGACGCTTCGCCGCGTTCGACCTCATCGTGGGTAACGGCAAGGACACCAGGCGGGACATCTTCCTCGCGGCCGTCGATGGCTCCGTCGAGTCGGAGATCGTCACGAGTCCGCACAACGACCGGTTCATGGGATGGGCTCCGGATGGCGGGAGCATCCTCTTCTACAGCGACCGGGAGCTGTCCGAAGGGATCTGGCAGCAGACGGTGCGCAACGGCACCCCGGCCGGGTCCGCCAGGCTCGTGCGCTCGGACATGTGGCAGCTAAGCCCGATCGGCTTTACGCCGGACGGCAGATACTACTACGGGGTGACGACCCAGCGATTTCAGGTTCACACGGCTTCGATCGACATGGAAGGAGGGCGACTCCTTACGACCCCTGCCCCGGTCTCGGACCAGATGGAGGTGTCCAGCATGAACGCCTCCTGGTCGCCTGATGGGCAGTATCTGGCGTACGTACTTCGGGCAGAAGCGCGCGTTTCCCCGAGCAGGATCGTCGTCCGGCCGATCTCTGGAGGAGACGCGCGAGAGATCGAGATGCCGCTCAAGAACATGCGGAGCCTAACATGGATGCCGGACAGTCGGTCCATCCTGCTCATGGGCGTCGAGGCTGCCTCTCGTTTCCAGCACGGCATCTACGAGTACGATTTGGAAAGCGGCAAGCTGACGACAGTGGCACAGCCAGCGGAGATGCCGGAAGGCCTGTTACAGTCGTCAACTTCAGCGGATGCGAAGACCTTCTACCGGTCGGACTGGGATCCGGAGACGGGCGCTTCCACCCTCTACGCCTGGGATCTCGCTACGAGGGAGGATCGCAAGCTCGGTACGACGCCAGGACTTACGTGGAACCCGATGCCGTCGCCGGATAATGGGACGCTCGCTTTCGTACAGTCGGATCCGGCCACGGGCGAGAACCGCCTGATGACGATTCCCACGGCGGGCGGATCGCCCCGAGCGGTCGACGTGACCGGTGGATACGACCAGCTAGGCATGCTCGGTAACACCCAGTGGTCCCCCGACGGTCGCTTCCTCCTGGTCACGGGATGGGACGAGGAGGCGGAAACGACCGCTCTTTGGAGAATCCCCAGTAGCGGAGGCGCGCCCCTCAAGATCGCCGAGGGGCCAGTCGGTCTGGGGTTCAGAGGCTTGCGCCTGAACGCGGCAGGCGACCGCCTCGCGTTCACGTCTGGTGAGCTTCGCGGCGAGGTGTGGGTGGTCGATAATCTTCCCGGAATTGGCGGGCGGCTTTAAGCCAGAGCGCGCCCGTAGGCGCCCAATAAAACCTGGACCGAAGGGGGCGGTTCCTTGGTCGGGCCGCCCCGTTTGTGACCGAAAGTTCAAGCAGTGCCAGCGACAGTGCCAGCGCCCACGCGCGCCCACCAGCGCTGACGCGCGTTGGGGCAGGGAATCGACGCGCATTCCGGCGCCCATGAGCGCTGGTGGGCGCCCGTCATCGGCTTTGGGAGCAGGGGGTCGCCGGTTCGAATCCGGCCGCCCCTACTCGCACCCGGCTCCTCCACGCTCCTGATCTCGTCCCCGGAGGGCAGCAGGTTGCCACTGCGGCGGGCACGGGGAGCGACCGTCTTAGCGTCGTCTACCCGCCTCGCATACGCCTTCGTACGTTGGCTGCAGGGAGGTTCGACTTGCGATCAGTGTCGATTCTGAGGAACCGAGGAGGACTGTGATGAGCTTCAGGGGCCCGATAGCAGTCGGCGTCGCAGCGATGATCGTCGTCTCGGGGACGATCGCGTACCAGCAGGGCCGTGCGGACGAGCGCGACGGTGTGAGCACGCCGTGGGCTCGCGATGCCATGGCCCAGGAACGCACGCTGCTGGTCAGCGCCACGGAGGCTAGGGGCGGACGCGACGCCTATTATCCAAACACCGAGACGCTGGCGCCCGACGAGATGCGCATCATCGCCTGCGGCACCGGCATGCCGACCGGCCGTGAGTCGCAGGCTGCAGCCTGTTTCCTAGTCGAGCTGGGCAACGGCGACAAGTTCATCTTCGACTCCGGTACTGGCTCGCATGTCCGCATCTCGAGTCTCGAGATCCCCTACGATTTCCTCGACAGGATCTTCGTCAGCCACCTCCACACCGATCACTTCGGCGATTTCGCTGCCTACTCTATCGGTGGTTGGGTGGCCGGACGCACGGTGCCACTGCGCGTTTGGGGCCCCAGCGGACCGAGTGAGGATCTGGGAACTCGCTACGCGCTCGAGCACTGGAAAGAGGCCCTGGCGTGGGATCGAGCCAACCGCGTGGGACGGTTGCCGCCGAGAGGCGGTGAGCTCGAGATCAACGAGTTCGACTACATGGGAGAGAACCAGGTCGTCTACGAGGAGAACGGGGTGGTCATCCGATCCTTCCCGGCGATTCACGGGATCGACGGCTCGGTCAGCTATAGGCTCGAGTGGAACGGGCTCAGCTTCGTGTTCGGCGGCGACACCTATCCCAACCAGTGGCTCGTTCGCTACGCGCAGGGAGCGGACGTCGTCGTCCACGAGGCGATGATGGCCGTCGAGGACTACATCGAGAAGTTCAGGTTCCCGCCGAGCCTGGCGCTCGAGATCGGCGTGCAGATCCACACCTCGCCCGAGTCCTTTGGCAAGGTGATGAGCCTGGTGAAGCCCCGCATGGCGATCGCCTACCACTTCTTCAACGACTTCGACACACGCGAGCGCATCGGGCTGGGGATCCGCAGCACGTACGACGGCCCGCTGAGCATGGCGACGGACTACATGGTCTGGAACGTCACGAAGGACGAGATCCGTACCCGCATGGCCGAGGTGAACCCGGACGTCTGGCCGCCGCCCTCAGCGTACCCCCGGCCGGAGATCGATCAGTCGGGGATGATGTTCATCTCGCCAGAGGTGAACGCGGGCAGGCTGCCCGAGGCGATGGATGTGGATGACACGATCTACGATCGGATCAACGCCGCGTACGGAACGAACTACAGACTGCGACGCTAAAGATGATTCGGCCAAGGGTGCGCTGATTGTGAAAGAACGGGCGGTTCCTTCGGGGCGGCCCCTGCTCGCATCTGGCCCCTCCACGCTCCTGATCTCGTCCTCGCAGACCATAGTCAGTGATGTCGGTTCGCCGGAAAGATCGGGCAGTCGCTACCTACTGGGCAGCG
>JAZGIX010000132.1:0-3236 GCA_036482315.1 Acidimicrobiia bacterium
AGCGGACGATGGAGAAGTCTGATGCTGCGCCATGTGGTTCTGTTCAAATGGAAGTCGAAAACATCCCCGGAGAAGATCGAGGAAATCGAAGCGGCGCTCAGTGGATTGCCCGCCAAGATTCCCGAGATAGCCGGATTCGAGTGGGGTACCGACGTGAGCGTGCAAGATTTCGACGCGGGCTTCACCCACTGCCTCGTTGTCTCGTTGGCCTCCGAGCACGACCGTGACGTGTATCTACCCCACCCCGCTCACGCCGAGTTCATCGCACTGAGCCGGCCACATGTCGAGGATCTCATCGTCGTCGACTATCACCCGCACGATACGACCGGCGCCGCGAACGGGCTGGGGAACGAGGAGTAGCGAGCACGCGGTATTGCTATGCCAGCGACTGAGCCGACCCCGTCGAACGAAGCCGAGCGACGCACCGACCGCAAACCATGCGATGCCGTGGACCGAGTCCATTGGAGGCCGGCTTCGCTGGCGGTTCTGGTGATCGCGGTCACCATCCTCCCGGCCTTCCTCACGGGTGCTCTCGCCATCCGAATCGGTGACGACGTCGGTATCGATCTGGCCGGGGTTGGAGGCCTCTACGGAGTGCTGTTCGGCACCGCGGCGCTGGCTTCCGCCCCCACGGGCCGCCTGGTGCAACGGCTCGGCTGGGAGATCGGAATACGAGCTGCGGCAGCAAGCACCGGGTTGGCGTTGATCGTCATGGCCGCTATCTCAGACGACTGGTGGGCAATGTGGTGGCCGATCGCGACCGTCTTTGTGCTGGCCGGAGTGGCCGCCGCCGCATCCCAGGCCGCCTCGAACTTGGCGCTGGCACGGTCGGTTCCTTCAGGCCGCTACGGACTCCTGTTCGGGCTCAAACACACCGCGGTGCCGGCTGCTGCGATGCTCGGTGGCCTGGCGGTCCCGACGATCGCTCTGACCATCGGCTGGCGCTACGCGTATGTGATGGCCGCCGTTCTCGCCTTTGCCACTGCGCTCGCCGTGCCGCTTCGACGAGAGAACCATTGGGTGCCCTCCGGGTCCCCGACTCCCACGAAACACCCGGCGACCCCCGTCTCGACCCTCATCGCTCTGGCAGTAGCCGCCGCGCTCGGCCACGCCGGCATCGATGCCCTCGGGGCATTCGTGGTGCCCTACGCCGTAAGCGAAGGCGTGGCCGAGGGGTTGGCCGGAATCCTGCTGGCCGCGGGGAGCCTTGCCGGTTTGGTCACACGGCTCACGGCCGGGTGGAGGATCGATTCCCGTCAACACGCCGGATTGCCGTGGATGGCGGCACTCCTCCTCAGCGGATCGCTTGGGTTCCTCATGCTGTCCGTGGGTGGCCGACCGCTGCTGGTCGCTGGGGTCCTGCTCGCATTTGCCGGGGGGTGGGGTTGGGCGGGACTGCTGACGTTCGTCGTGGTCCGGGCCAATCCCGAAGCGGCCGCAGTGGCCACCGGCATCGCCAACACCGGAAAATACGTCGGCGCCGCCCTCGGCCCGGTCGTCTTTGGGTATCTGGCAGAGCAGGTATCGTTCGCCGCGGCCTGGGGGATCGCCTGCACAGCGCTCCTCGCCGGAGCCGTCCTGGTAGTGGCCATCCGGTTGACCGCTGCCGGCGTCGAGATGGCCGCCCCACCACAGAAACTTGCATCGTGAGCGACTCCCACCTCCACCTCTACCCGCACCGCAAGGGCTCACCGCTGCCTCCCCCGCCACCGGACGAGTACACGCTCGAACACATTGAGCGTTTTGTAGAAAAGGCGGCGACGAGGGGCGTCACCGAGCTCGCCTTCACCGAACACCTCTATCGATGCGTCGAGGCGGCCGAGGTGCTGGGGCCCTTCTGGGAGAAGGCCCCCGATCCGGTCATCGCGGCAAGCACCGAACGCGACATCCGTTCTGATCAGACCATGTCGCTCGAGCGCTACATCGACGTGATCATGCAAGCCAAGGAGGCGGGGCTCCCGGTGTTGCTCGGCCTGGAGGTCGACTTCTTCCCCGACACCATCGAAGCCGCACTCGAACTCATCGAGCCGTATCCCTTCGACATCCTGCTCGGGTCGATCCATTGGATCGACGGCTGGTGGTTCGACCGGCCCCACTCGGCCAACGAGTGGGATCGGCGAGGACACCGGCGGGTCTACGAGCAGTACTTCGAGAAACAGACCGAGTTGGCGGCCTCCGGCGTGGTCGACGTGATCACCCACAGCGATCGAGTGAAGTACCTCGGCCATCGGCTACCGGAGGAACCGGTTGACTTGTATGAAGAACTCCTGACGGCAGCCGTGAGCTCCGGAGTAGCGATGGAAGTAAATACGGGTGGACTGCGCCATCCAATTCACGAGATCTACCCGGCGCAGAAGTTGCTCTGCATGGCCCGCGACGCCGGTGTCGACATCACCTTTGCCAGCGACGGGCACAGTCCCGAGCAGGCGGGGTGGGGTCTCGATGTGGCCCGGGAGGCTGCCTGGGAAGCCGGCTACACCCATCGAGCTCGCTTCGTGGCTCGGCGGCGGACTCTCGTCCCGTTTGACCCCCCTCCGCCCGGTTTCCGCAACTAGAGGGCCATCGTGCGCTTCTCCTTCAAAACCCGACCCCAGCACAGTGAATGGCAGCCCCTCCTGGATTTCTGGAAGGAGGGAGACCGGATCGAGTTGTACGACGCCGGCTGGACCTTCGACCACCTCGACCCCATCTTCTCCGATCGACCGGGGCCGGTGTTCGAGGGTTGGACGATGCTGGCAGCACTCAGCGGCATCGTCCATCGGATCCGCCTCGGCGTACTGGTGACCGGCAACACCTACCGGCATCCGGCCGTTCTGGCCAACATGGCCGCCACCCTCGACGTCATCTCCGGAGGGCGACTGGAGATCGGGCTCGGCACGGGCTGGGTCGAGGCCGAGCACGATACGTACGACATCTCGCTCCCTTCTTGGAGGGAACGGTTCGACCGACTCGAAGAGACGTGTGAGATCCTCGACGCACTGCTCACCCAGGAGAGCACCGATCTGGAGGGGCCGTTTCACACGCTGCGAGGGGCACGAGCCGAGCCGAAGCCGATCCAGAAGCCACGCCCACCGATCGTCATCGGCGGCACCGGAGAGAAGCGGACCCTACGGATCGCCGCCCGCTGGGCCGATCAGTGGAACCTACCGGCCGGCGAGCCGAATGTGCTCCGCCACAAGATCGAGGTACTCCACCGTCACTGCTCCGATATCGGGCGAGATCCCGCCGAAATCGAG
>JAZGIX010000133.1:0-6394 GCA_036482315.1 Acidimicrobiia bacterium
GTGAGGTCACCGTTCCCGGAGTCCACTTCATCCAGGAGGACTCACCCGACCTGATCGGCACGGCGATTGCCACCTGGCTCACCGACCTCTGATTGGACGGATCAAAGGGTCCATCGGCAGGTATTCAACGCAGTCTTGCGTCCTACCCTTTGAGATATGAATGACTACCGCGCGCCCACCACTGACATGCAGTTCACTATGGAGCACGTCGTCGGGCTCGAGGACCTCGTAGATCTCGATCGATTCGCGCACCTCGAGCGCGATCTATTGAGTGGGATCCTCGACGAAGCCGGCCGATTCGCCAGTGAGGTGATAGCCCCGTTGGCCACTGTCGGCGACACGATCGGAAGCGTCTGGAACCCCGATGGCAGCGTGACGACACCTCCCGGTTACAAGGAGGCCTACCAGCAGTTCGTCGAAGCCGGATGGCCGGCAGCAGGCTTCCCGGAGGAGATCGGTGGAGGTGGACTCCCCTGGAGCGTCGCCATGGCCATCCAGGAGATGGTCAAGTCCGCCGACCTCGGTTTCTCGTTGTGCCCCATGCTGACCTACGGGGCCGTGGACATGCTGGCCCAGCACTCTTCCGAGGAGCAGAAGGCAACCTATCTCCAGAAGCTCGTCATGGGCGAGTGGAGCGGCACGATGGTGCTGACCGAGGCCAACGCAGGATCCGACGTCGGTGCACTCAGCACCAAGGCGGTTGCCGCTGATGACGGCAGCTACCGGATCACCGGCACCAAGATATTCATCACCTGGGGCGATCACGATCTCACCGAGAACACGATCCACATCGTGCTGGCCAGAACCCCCGATTCGCCCCCGGGAACGAAGGGAATCTCGTGCTTCATCGTCCCCAAGTTCCTGGTGAACGAAGACGGTTCCCTCGGCGAACGCAACGATGTCACCTGCGTGTCGATCGAGGAGAAGATCGGCATCCACTCGAGTCCAACGTGCGTGCTGTCGTTCGGAGACCAGGGTGAGGGAGCAGTCGGCTACCTCATCGGCGAAGAGCACCGCGGCATGCGATACATGTTCACGATGATGAATGAGGCGCGGCTCTCGGTCGGGATCGAAGGCCTTTCTCTCTCCGAACGGGCCTACCAGCAGGCAGCCGAGTACGCCCGAGAACGGATTCAGGGCCAACAGATCGGCAGCGACAGCCACGACCCGGTGGCGATCATCAACCACCCCGACGTTCGTCGCATGCTCATGACGATGCGAGCGAACATCGAGGCAATGCGGGGCCTGCTGTACAGCGGTGCCCACGCCATGGACCTCGGGCGCTATCACGAGGATGAGAAGGTACGCGAAGAGAACGAGGCGTATGCGTCGATCGTCACCCCGCTCGTCAAGGCGTGGGCCACCGATCTGGGCGTGGAGTTGACTTCACTCGGCATCCAGATCCACGGCGGCGCCGGCTACGTCGAAGAGACCGGAGCAGCCCAGTGGTGGCGCGATTCCAGGATCGGCCCGATCTACGAGGGCACCAACGGAATCCAGGCGATGGATCTGGCGATGCGTCGTCTTCCGATGGAAGGTGGGGCCGTCTTGCAGCGCCTCCTCGAGAAGGTGGCATCCGAAGCAGCCGAACTCGAGGGAGACCTCAAGCCAATCGGTGAACGATTGACCGCAGCTGTTGAGGCAACGGGCCAGGTGGCCATGACGTTTGGTGCATGGCTGATGGGCGGCGAATACAACAACGTACTCGCCGGGGCCACGCCTTTCCTGAAGATGATGGGAGACACCCTCGGCGGTTGGATGCTGGCCAGGGGAGCCAAGGCGGCAGTCGAAGGTCCCGAGGGCTACAGCGAGGAGTTCCTGGCGGACCGCATCGCCACTGCCTCCTTCTACGCCGAGACCATCCTGTCGACCGTGCCGGGACTCATCGGCGCCGCCACCGCCGGAGCAGACGACATCTACGAGATCGACGGCGCTCGGTTCTAGACCGCCGGCCACAGCCGAAGACGAGCGGTCCGAGGCGTCGGTCTCGGACCGCTTTGGGTCGAATCACAGAACACGAGCGAACGACCCAACTGTTTCGATCCATGTTTCTAGGCGTTTTAGCTGTGTCTTACGCGCCGCGGGACGCGTAAGACGATTTTGTCATTCGGTAATCAGCCGACACGAGTGTGATTCAAGGCGATTCACCGTTCACCGAGGCACCAATGGCGCCAACTCTTAGGCTATTCTGCGCCGCTCCAACGACCCGAAAGGCTCCTCTCCATGAAGTTCGACTCGGCCCCAGATCTCACGATCGACCTCGACGGTGCTTACACCGCGACACTGCATACGACGCTCGGCGACATCTCGCTCGAATTCCTCCCCGCAGAGGCGCCGCTGGCCGTCAACAATTTTCTCTTCCTCGCCGGCCAGGGGTACTACGACGAAGTGATCTTCCATCGAGTCATCTCGGGATTCATGCTGCAGTGCGGTGATCCGACCGGGACCGGGAGCGGCGGGCCGGGATATAGCTTCCGCGACGAGCTCGAAGGATCAGGCAAGTACGAACGGGGCACTCTGGCGATGGCAAATGCCGGATCCAACACCAATGGCAGCCAGTTCTTCATCATGCACAAGGACTACGGACTTCCCCACAATTACACGATCTTCGGAAAAGTCACCGATGGGATGGATGTCGTAGACGCTATCGCCGCCCTCGAAACCGATCCCACCGACCGTCCGACCGACACTCCTTCTATCAAGTCGATCACGCTGACCGGGGTCTGAAGAACTCCCCAGTCACCAGTCACCAGTCACCAGTCACCAGTCACCAGTCAGAGCGAACCGGAGTTTGACTGGAGACTGGGGACTCGACGGCACGCAACCACACCGACGGGCAGGCGCGTCAACTCGATCGAACAGGACCACGTCTGGAACTGGAGACTTCTTCTAGAGGTACTGTCCCGGAACCTCTTCGCCGCTGCCCCGATGCTGAGCCTCGATTGCCTTCGTCCGCATCTCCTGGAGTTGGTTGGCGGCAGCAGCTTGCTGACTCCACAGGGACGCCTGAATACCGGCGAACAATCCTTCGAGCCAACCTACGAGCTGAGCCTGAACCAGTCTGAGCTCTGACTCGGTCGCCGTCTCCTTCTCGACCGGGCTGAACATGTCTGACAGCTCCTGTCGGAGATCGTCGCTCAAGACCTCTTGCATCTCCTCGAGCGAGTTGGCATGGATCTCGATGAGACGCAGCCGCCCCGCCTCATCGAGCGGACTCTGTCGTATCTCATCGAGCATCGCACGGGTCATCGACGCGATGCGCATGAGCTTGGGAGCCTGGACGAACGATGACGAGCTTTCCTCGTCTTCGACGATTTCAGGCTCGACCTGTTCTTGGGTGGAATCCTCAGTCATGCCCCTGACATTACGAGAACGCAGGGCCCTACTACTACCTCACCCTGATCGACAGGCACGTGAGACCGCCGTCGGCCCTGGCGAACTCGGCCACATCGGTGGTCACCACGGTGAATCCCCTGCCTGCAATGAGCGCGGCGGTCTCTGGATGATGCTCGGCGACGAGGATTCCTCCGTCGGCGAGTCGAACCACGTTGGCGGCTTCCGGATCGTCTCCCGGTACTTCGAGCACCTCGAAGTCGTCAAATACGTCCCGGTCACAAGCATCCCGGTGCCAGAGAAGGGTCTGATCATCGAGTGCGCTCAACCCTGATTTGAGGTGTAAGACCCGCGCCACCGGGACCGAGGTGACCGAGATTCCCAGCGGCTCGGCGATGGCGGAGATGGCACGGATCCCCTCCTCATTCGTGCGGTCGCTGCGGCCGACGAAAATCGACGAACCCATCTTGAGGACGTCGCCACCATCGATCGTTGCGGGTTCCCGTACCCGGTGCAACGGAAATCGCTTGGCCAGGGCTGCGGCGACCGTCTCCACCTCGTCACGACGCGACGGGTGTCCCGGTCTGGTGACCAGGACCCGGGTGCCGACAACCACCGCCGTGTCCTCGATGAAGGATGAGTCGGCCCGGTCGTCATCGACCGGCACCGCGATCACCTCGTAGCCGCCTTGCTCGAGTGCCGTGACGTACCGGGCATGCTGTGCCGCGGCGACTTGCGGATCGAGTGGGGGATCCGGGGTCCGGGCCGTTACACACTGCGCAAACGACGCAGGAACGCCGCGAACGAAGGCGACCGCCGTCACTGCTGATCAGTCACCGGTGCCGACGAGATAATCGTCGGCGTCGTCGGACCACTCCATCGTGATCACCCCGCGGGCGGCTGCCGCTCGAGAGAACTGAAGAAAGCCGCGATAACCGAAATCCCTCTCGCTGAAGCCCGGCTCGATCTTGCGTATCGCATCCTTGATCCCGGACAACTGGATGGAGCCGCCTTTGGCGCCAGAGACCACCTTCAACAGCAGATCAAATCCAGCCTCCTCGTGACCACCGCGCTGCTTGAAGGTCACCTCGGGGTCGCCGCGGGCGGGGCCCTCCGTCAGTTCGACCATTCCCTGGGAGGCCAGGTTGCGAAGCAACTCCCCGAACGCTCGGAATCCATAGTCGGCCTCGCTAAACGTCGGATCCTTGCGAATGATTGCTCGCTTCAGTCGGGAGGCGAGCACGACGCCGTCGCCGGATCGCTGCAGGCCCGACAGTGTCTGGGTCACCAACTGCTCGAGCGAAGCGTCGTCACGAGAGGCGGTCTCCTCGACCGCGGCGACCTTCTTCGTCCGGCGAGATTTCTGTGGGACCTCGACTCCATCGAGTGACTCGTAGAAGAGGAACTCATCGCAAGCAGCGGGAAGCAGCTTCGAAGTGCTGTCACGCAGTCCAATCCCGACGACCCGCTTGTTGAGTTCGCGCAGCTTGTGCACGAGTGGCGTGAAGTCACTGTCCCCGGTGGCGATCACAAACGTCGTGATGTAGTCACGCTCAAACGCCATTTCGAGCGCATCGACGGCCATCTTGATGTCGGCGGCGTTCTTGCGGGGCCCGTGGATCCGCTGTGGGATCTCGATCATCTCGACGTGATGCTCGGAGAGCATCCCGCGGAACTCTTCAAAGAGGTTCCAGTCGCCGTATGCCCGACGCGAGATGACTCGACCCCGCTCCGCCAAGGCGTCGGCTACCGGGCGCAGGTCGAATTTGAGACCGCCCAGGTCTTCGCGCGCCCCGATGGCAAGGTTCTCGAAGTCGAGAAAAAGAGCAATCCGATCCTCAGGTGCTTCCATTCAGTCGCCCTCCCGCGGGGTCATGTACCACTCGTCGAATTCGCTGCACCTGCCGTCCCGGAACACGAGCTGGAACAGGTTGTAGTACCGCTGGCCGTTGCTGTATTGAGTCCAGCCGGTGGCAATCGCCCGATCGCCTTCCACCAGCCAGGGCGAGTACTCCGCCTCCCACGAATCGGGGGGATCGGTACCACGCTGCCAACTCATGACGACCTCGTCGCGCCCTTCCACCGGTTCGTCATCCGGGTGATACCGATAGCTGATGTCTTCTGTGAACAGGTCACCGATCAGTCCGCCGTCGTAGGTTCGCCACGCTTCCAGATAGCGATCGAGCCAATCCTGCACAATGCCGACGGTGAGGTTCGCCATAAGGAGAGCGTACTGCGATGGTCCTCGGGACAACCAGCCATCGCGCGCTTACGAGTATCCAGTACGCGAACTGATCGTGCCGGACGAGACCGACGCGCCGATCCGACGACTGGCATCGCGCCGTCGAGTATCCAGTACCCAGCCAGAACACACCCACGGCTCTCTGGTACTGGCTACTGGCTACGTTTCTGCTCCGCCCACGCCAGGAACCGATCGCGCGGCCACGTGTTGGCCACTCGATCGCGGTCTACCCATCCGCGGCGGGCCTGGCGGACTCCCCAGCGGACCTTGTGGAGTTCTGAGGCATCGTGGGAATCGGTGCCGATGACGAACACGACATCACGGTCTCGCGCCCGACGCAGAATCTCGGCCGGAGCATCGAGGCGATGCAGATGGCAATTGATCTCGATCCCACAACCGGTCTCCTCGGCGGCACTGAGAACTGCATCGACGTCGAGGTCGATCCCCGGGCGTCTTCCGATATAACGACCGGTCAGATGCCCAATGACGTTCACCCCCGGGTTGTGCATCGCCGCGATGACCCGCTCCGTCTGTTCGGCAATCGGCAATTCGAAATGAGAGTGGACACTGGCCACGCCCCAGTCGAACCCGGACAGGAACTCGGGGTCGTAGTCGACCGACCCGTCCCGACCGATATTGAGTTCTGCACCGTGAAGCACCCTCATCTTGCGATTGCGCCTTCGGATATCAACGATCCGTGATCTCTGCTCGAGCATCTCGTCGCGGGAGGCGCCGTTGATGGCGAGATCCTCGGCGTGGTCGGTGATCGCCAGATAGGTGTACCCGCGCTTCTTGGCGGACTCCACCATGCTGTCGAGA
>JAZGIX010000134.1:0-5347 GCA_036482315.1 Acidimicrobiia bacterium
AGGCCCCCCACCTGGCCCGCTTGTTCGTGGACGCCAGTCCATCGCCAACCTCGATGCGTGCCGGTCCCGAGTACCGCGTCGCCATGCTCCCGGTTCTGGGTGCCAGGGCTCTGAAGACGGCCATCCAACGTTTGGCAGAGGCGACATGAACGAGACGATGCACATCACACTCACGGTGAACGGGGAGCGGCGCGAACTGGACGCAGCACCGCACCACACGCTGCTCGACGTAATTCGTGACGACATCCACCTGACCGGCACCAAGGAGTGCTGCGTCGTGGGCGAGTGTGGCGCCTGCACGGTGGTGGTGGACGGCAGGCCGGTGAACTCGTGTCTGATGCTGGCCGTCGAGGTCGACGGTTTGGAGATCCTGACGGTCGAAGGGCTCACCGATTCCGATGGGCGCCTCAGCGCTCTCCAGGAGGCGTTCCTCACCACCGGAGCTGCCCAGTGTGGCTTCTGCATTCCGGGTTCGTTGGTATCCGCTCACGCCCTTTTGACGGCCCATCCACATCCGACTGTGGGACAGATTCAAGAGGCCCTGGCGGGGAACCTGTGCCGCTGTGCCGGCTACGAGCAGATGGCAGAGGCAGTGCTCATGGCCGCCAAGGAGGGAGGCCAATGACTACCGGCGTAGTCGGGACGCCGCAGCCGCGATTCGGCGGATACGGTCGGGTCACCGGACATCAGAAATACCTGGCCGACATTCAGGTCGAGGACGCCCTTCATGTGAAGTTGGTGACGATTCCGTCCGCTCGCGCCCGCATTGTGTCGATCGATGCCGGTGCTGCGATGAAGATTCCGGGCGTGCAGCTGGTGATGACGGCCGCCGACATTCCCGATCCGATGCCGCGGTTCGGTCCGCAGTACCAGGATCGCCCGGTCATCGCCATCGATGAGGTCAAGTACCACGGTGAGCCGGTGGCGGCGGTCGCCGCCGAGACCAAGGATGCCGCCGAGGCGGGAGCCCGAGCCGTCGAGGTGACCTACGAGGAGCTTCCGGCAATCATCACCCTCGCCGACGCTCTGGCTCCAAACGCCGATCTTGTGCAAGATCCGTCGATCCGCCGCGCTGGTTCGCAAGTCGATACGAACGTACTGTGTGAGTACGACTTCGGCTGGGGCGACGTGGAGGCTGCAGAGGCGGACGTCGTCATCGAGCGCAGCTACGCCTGGCCGGCCCAGACCCATTTCGCCATCGAGCCGCACGGTTTCATGGCTGCTGCAGATGACGACGGGATCGTCGTTTGGAGCACGATCCAGCATCCATACCAACTACAGAAGACCATCGCGGAGGTCCTCGACTGGCCGCTGGCCAAGGTCCGTGTCATTGCACCGGACCCGGGTGGGGGCTTCGGCGGCAAGCAGCATCCCAAGCTCGAACCGCTGGTCGCGCTCATGGCAGTAAAGGCGAGGAGGCCGATGCGGCTGGTCCTCACTCTCGACGAGACGTTTACGGCGGTTCGCCGGGCATCGGCCGAAATCGCGGTGCGAATGGGGTTCAAGAAGGACGGGACGCTGGTCTTTCAAGACTTTGCGAACGACTTCCTCGTGGGCGCTTACGGCGACACCGGGGACCGGATTACGGCCAAGGCGAGTTGGCTATCGGCCGGCCCGTATCGCACCCCGTCGGTCCGTATCAAGGCAAGGGCGATCCTCACCCACACGACACCCACTCATCCCTACCGCGGGTTCGGAATCCCTCATGTGAGCTGGGCACGGGAGTCCTGCCTTACGGAGGCGGCTGCAGTCTTGGACATGGATCCGCTCGAGATTCGACTCAAGAACCTGGTGCGCAAGGGTGAACAGCACGTCCCCGGCGACACCCCGGCCGACGGTGACTGGGAGCAGACGGTTCGCAAGGCCGCTGCGGAGATCGGTTGGGGCACGCCCACACCCTCCGGGCGCGGTCGCGGGATCGCGATCGGTGTGAAGTCCGGTCCGACCACCGGTCTCTCGTACTCGATCGTCAGGCTGCTGGTGGACGGCAGCGCCCTGGTGTTCGCCGGGACCTCAGACATGGGTCAGGGAGCCCGCACCATCTTCGCCCAGATCGCCTCGGATGAACTGGGAGTGCCGATCGAGCAGGTTTCGGTGGTCAGCGGGGACACCGCGATCGTTCCCTACGACCAACAGACATCGGCGAGCCGCTCGTCGGTGCTCATGGGGAACGCGGTGTTGTTCGCCTGTCGTGACATCCAATCGAAGATCAAGCAGATGGCTGCTCGACTCCACGAAATCGAAGAGAGCGAAATCGTTGTGGATCAGGGCACGGTGCGGCTCCCCGATTCCAAGCTTCCGATCACCGAGGTCGCCAAGCTGGGCCTGGGTCGGCTCGGTGGCGAGATCATCGGCATCGGTGAGATGAGGAAGGATGCGGTGCCGGAGCACCCGCTGGGCGGGACGGCCGCGTTCTTCGAGTTCAACTGCACGGCCATTGAACTCGAGGTCGATGAGGGGACCGGCCTGATCACGGTCGACCGGCACGTCACCGTCGGTGATGTGGGCCTCGCCCTGAATCCCATTCAGGTCAAAGGTCAAGATGACGGCGCCGCCATCATGGGCCTGGGGCATGCGCTGATGGAGCACCTGATTCGCGACGACACCGGTCGGGTTCGCAACGTCGGCGCCATCGACTACCGGATTCCAACCAGCCTCGACCTACCGATCGAGTTGGAGAGCTTCATGGTCGAGAACGCCGACGGACCCGGTCCCTATGGCGTAAAGGGGATCAGCGAGGGCAGTTTGCTGGTCACCGTGCCGGCCATTGCTGCCGCAGTGACCGACGCAATCGGTGTCGTCATCCGCGACCTGCCTCTCTCACCCGAGCGAGTCTGGCGCGCCATAAGGGAGAAATCATGACCCAGATCGAGCACGTCGGACCGGTCAAGGACTTGCCGAACGAGAAAGTCGTCGAAGCAGCCCAACTGGTCAAGGAGGGCCGTTCCTACTCGCTCGCCACCTCACGGTTTCCCGGGATGCCGCTGTTTCCGGGGCATCCTCCCTTCCAGGTGTTGAACTACCGAACGCCGCCCGGTATTCGCGCCGGGGGAGTCCAGCCATGGGGACCGCCCAATGAGGTCGGACTCGGCTACATGGCTGAGTATCTGATGGCGTGCTCGCACTCCGGGGCTCACATTGACGCCCTCGGGCACATGACGATCGGCGACGACAATCACTGGTACGGAGGTGGCAACACCGCGGAGCATCTCACCGATCACGGTCCCTCGGTCGGGGACGCCGAGCATCTCCCACCCTTCTTCACACGGGGTGTGCTGCTCGATCCGCCGACCTTTCGGGGCGTCGATGCCCTCCCCGCCGGCGAGCCGGTCGGGGCCGACGAGCTTCAGGCTATTGCCGACCAGCAAGGGGTCGAGGTTCGACCCTGGGACGTGGTGCTGATTCGCACCGGATACCTGAGGTACTGGCCGGACGCCGACGCCATGGAGGCTCACAAGACGGCCGGTCCCGACCTCTCGGCCGCCGAATGGCTGCTGGAGCGGGGGGTCGTTGCCACCGGCACCGACACCGAGACATACGAGGTGATGCCGACGCCCGATCGCGGTTCGCCCGCCAATCCCCAGCCGGTCCACACCAAACTGCTGATCGAAAACGGCATCTACCTGTTGGAAAGCATCTATCTGGAGGAGATCGCCCGCGATCGGGTCTATGAATTTCTCTTTGTGATGCTGCCGCTGAAGATCAGAGGTGCCACCGGATCCATGGTGGATCCCGTGGCGATGATTTGAAGGGACACAACGCATGAAGGCCCTCGTTCTCACGGCTCCAAACGAATTCTCTGTCGAGGAAGTGGACAACCCGAGGCCCGGACCTCAGGAGGTTCTGTGCCGGGTGCGGGCGGTCACCATCTGCGGTACCGACGCTCACCTTCTGCGGGGTGACTATCCGGGCTTCTGGCCTCCCGGCTACCCGTTCATTCCCGGCCATGAGTGGGCCGGAGAGATTATCGAGCTCGGAGACGGGGCCGCGGCGCTGGGCTGGGCGATCGGTGACCGGGTGGCCGGTACGTCACACGACGCCTGCGGGTTCTGCCAGAAGTGTGTGGAGGGCAGGTACAACCTCTGTGAGAACTACGGGAACATGGACGTGCACCGCCAGTACGGTCACAACTGGCAGGGGGCCTTTGCCGAGTATGTAGTGCACGGGATCAAGTCGATCTTTCACCTGCCCGACGAGCTGAGCTTTCACGAAGGCGCTCTACTCGATCCGGCCTCGATCGCCCTCCACACCGCAAACAGGGGCGGAGTGCGTCCGGGCGACTCCGTTGCCGTACTCGGCCCCGGTCCAGTTGGGCTGTTGGCAGCAGACGCGGCGCGGGCGATGGGCGCCGGAAGGGTGATCGTGGTCGGTCGCGGTGACCGACTCGCCAAGGCGAAGGAGATGGGTGCTGAAACCGTGGATTACACGGCAGGGGATCCGGTAGGTGCCGTTCGTGCCGCCACCGCAGGCCTAGGGGTAGAAGTGGCCCTGGACTGCGCCGGAGTAGCCGATTCGTTTCGCTGGGCAATCGCCATGCTGCGCAAGGGAGGGCGATGCGCTGCGGTCGGCATTCCGGTCGACGAGGTCTCGCTCTCGTTCCAGGATCTGGTGCTCTATGAGAAGGAGTTGGTCGGTGTGCGGGCGACCGCCGGAGAGATGCGCCACGTGATTCCGCTCGTCGCCGATGGTCGGATCCGGGTCAACGAACTCCACACCCACACCTTCTCGCTGGAGGAGTTCGAGACGGCGCTAGATACGTTCAACGAGCGCCGCGACGGCGCCTTGAAGGTGATCATCGAGCCTTAGGAGAGCACCGGTCGGAGGCGATCGGCGAGTGCACCGAGCCTGGCCGGGTCAAATGGCGCCTCGAACATGGCGATCACATGCTGGGCGCCGGCGTCGCGGTACTCGCTCGCCAGGTCGGCGAATTTGCCGGGGTCGCCGCCTGCTTTCATCTTGACTGACACCTCGATTTCGGTGGGATCTCGCCCGATGTCGGAGCAGTGACGGTGGAGCACCTCGATCTTGTGGCGGAGGACGTCGGGCTCGCCGGCCGGTAGGTTCCATTGATCGGCCCAGCGGGCGGCGATCCGTAGCGTCCTCTTCTCCCCGGTGCCGCCGATGACGCTCGGCGGTCGCGGTCTCTGGATCGGCTTCGGCTCGGCTCGTGCTCCCCGCAGCGTGTGAAATGGCCCCTCCAGATCGGTGCTCTCTCGGGTGAGGAGTGCGTCGAGGATCTCACACGTCTCCTCGAGCCGGTCGAACCGGTCCGTCCAGGAGGGGAGCGGGATGTCATACGCCTCGTGCTCGGCCTCGACCCAACCGGTGCCGAGACCGATCTCCAATC